>CABQQJ010000035.1 GCA_902466275.1 uncultured Veillonella sp.
GGCTATATCAAAACCACCAACGCGACTAATAACATCCTTTGGCGTATTGAGATGCCCTTTATGATGCGCTAGGGCAGTCCGTACAAACTCACGTTTTTGATTCATATACGCTTCGTCATCGGGGCCAGAGCCAGGTCCTACAGTTATCCGTGGGTCTAATTTTGTAAGCCCGCTTAACACGGCTGCCGATGTGGTAGTATTACCAACGCCCATTTCACCAAAGGAAAATAGATTAATGCCCGATTCCGCATGGTATACAACGCGGTTGTAACCAGCTTGGTATGCTAAATCAAATTCTTCGCCGCTCATAGCGGCACCATGTAAAATATTTTTCGTACCTTGACTAACTTTTCGATCTATCCCGATACCTTTAGGGCACGCAATACCAACGTCTACTACTTCGTAAGGAATATGGTTAAAGATACAGTAATTGGCAACTGCGCTTTTACCATCAATCATATTCTGAGATTGTTTACGGGTAATCTCATAGTTATAACCAATTAGGCCATCTACGGAGATACCATTATCTGCAGAAAAGATAATATGCTGAGCATGAATCTCAGGTGCCATATCCTGCCAAGCAAGACACATTTTTTTGAAATATCGTTCCCATAGACCCAAGCTTTTTGGAATGATCGCCTTATTTAAAATAAATTGATTAAGTTGTTCTTCAAAACCTCTGTCCATGGAAAAACCTTCTTTCAACTAACCATATATGTAGTTACATAAATGTTCTAATGACTCTTCGTCGTGAACGGATATTTCAAAAATCTTAGTGGCTCCTGCTAATTTGAGATTGCGCCTAGGCACCTCAACATCTTTGCCTGTATCCACCTTTGACACAACACCTATAACCTCGCGATTTAAGGAGTTTCCAAAGCTTGGTGGGAATATGGTTGTTTCATCACCTGCTGGAATCATGAAAATCACCAAGTCCGCATCATAGGCGTGCAAGATAATGCCTCGATAGTAATTAGGATTCTCCATATATTCTCCAGGAGTATCGATGAAGTTTCCCACTCTCGTTATGGCTTGTGTCTTATGATACGTAGCCGAGCCATGAGTAATCGTATCTGCTAATGTAGTTTTACCACAACCGCTACGACCTACTAGAAGGATGCGTTTTTCTTTCTTTTCGGTACTCATAATTACCCTTTCATTAGGATCTTGTTAAATCCGTTGGGAAGAATCCTAATATGCGTTGCAAGCCTTCAATAACGCTCTGCAATGCGGATTCAACAGCAGATACATCACCAGTTATGAGAAGTGCCCCCGAAAATCTATCGATGAAACCGATTTCGATATCACCAGATTTACTTGCAATATCGGCTGCAATAATGGTCCCTTCGCCAGGTGTTATGGTAAGAATCCCAATGGCATTTCGTCCTTTTTCCTCAAGCCCCATTTTTCTAAATAAATCTGGCTTAGGATTAGCAATAACATGGGCTATAGTAACCTGCTTTCCGGGTACAAATTCTTGGATGATGCGTTGTTTAGCATCAATTACCTCTTGAAAGGCCATATAATCTCCTCCTAATACAAAATGTATAGTTCATATAGTGACACGGACTATACATGCTAGTTGCTCAATATAGATTTCGCTTAAGGTGCCACTAATTTAAAAAATACTACTGCTAAACCAGCTCCAATCAATGGACCAATGATTGGAACCCAAGCATATTGCCAATTTGCCGCGCCTTTATTAGGAATTGGCAAAATAGTATATGCCAAACGAGCTCCAAAATCACGAGCTGGGTTCAACGCATAACCTGTAGTTGCACCAAAGGACATACCGATAGATGCAATGAGGATACCGCTAACCACTGGAGCTAAGCCATCTACCATCTTACCCAAGCAAAGGGTTGCTAGAATGAGCATAAAGGTAGCAATGATTTCAGACATCAAATTGCAAGGTTTATGGTCAATAGCTGGACCAGTCGCGAAGATACCTACGCAGTTACCTTCATCAGGGCCGGTTTCCTTGAAGTGCGGATAATAGAATACTGCTGCAATGGTAGCGCCTACAAAAGCGCCGGCAGTTTGAGCGATAGCCATTGGAATCACTTGTTCCCATGGGAAGACACCTGCTACAGCAAGAGCAAAGGTAACAGCAGGATTCAAATGACCAGGCCCACCTAGTGTAATTCCTATATACACACCGAAGGTTACGGCAAAGGCCCATCCAAAAATAATGTGTAACCAGTTAGTACCATAGATACCAACGATGGTTTTCTTTAATAAAATCGATGCATTTGTACTGTTACCAAATGCGAGTAAAACGGCAGTACCAACAAACTCACTAATATACATTTGCGTTACGTCCATTGTTTTCACCTCATCGAGTTAACAAAGATTGTAATGCATGAGATGCAATGTCCATATCCTGTGCCACGGTACCACCGCTAATGCCGAGTCCACCAATCATTTTTCCATTAATCATGATTGGATATCCGCCACCAAAAGTGCAAATTTTACGGTTTACCATGGATTCTATGTTGAATAGATCGCCATCAGGCTGTGCACTCTGATGTACTTCATGAGTTGCCGCTTTGAGAGCCACTGCTGTGTACGCCTTTGCCTGTGCGATATCGTTGCTGATGAGCAATGCATCTGACATACGTTGGAAATACATTAATATACCGTTTGCATCTACTATAGATACAACGATAGGTACGCCTATGGACTGAGCGTAGTCCATTGCCGCTTGTGAAAGCTTCGTCATAATATGCTCTAACTCTGTTTCAGTTGTCATACCATTAACTCCATTTTCAGCAGTCTGCTCTATATTACCTACGCATTGATTGCTTCCTGTCAGTATTTCCTCGCGACTAGTTGTTACACGTTCTGAAACGCGTTCTACAATTGTTTCTACAAATTGTATATAGTCTTCCATGCGAGCCATGATATATAGAGCATCAGATAGTCGATTAATAAATTTACGAACCTCATCGCGAATAGGTTCTACAGAACCTAAGCTTATAAGCAATCGTTCACCGCGACGACAAATGGTGCGCGCCACGTGTAGCTCTGCAGCAGATAGATAATTTCCGCTTAATATAAAGCTATGTTGCTGTGGCAATCGATTAGTATAGTCATCGATCATGTATTCCAATTCGCTTATATCTTGTTGTGAAATTAGATTACTACTTTCACTAAGATGTTCCACATGAGGCGTTGCTACCTCCGCACATAAGCGGAATAGCTGATGTTGTAATGTGTGAAGCACATGTTTATTGTCTGGTGAGACGACTAATTTCTCACATACACTAACCTGTGCATTTAATTCATCAAAGGTTCCATATGTGTCCACACGAAGTGAATTTTTTGGTACTCTAGTGCCATCAAAGAGGGCTGTTGTACCTGTATCACCGGTTTTCGTATAAATAGCCATATGCACCACCTCTAAAGTTAGTTAGATTTAAAAAGCTACTTCCAATCGTTCATCGGAAACGAAAGGATTACCTTTTACAAGGCGAGCTGCATTTACACCTAATGTGCGCAAGCTATCTGGATATTGAGCATAGCCCGTAAGTCGATAGATAAATTGATGAGCTGGTATATTTTTATAGGTCAACACAATCGCCTCATCATCAACGCCTATCCCAACAGATAAAGCCGAATTACGAGATGCTAGGTCGGCCAATGTCATATGCGTACCACCATGGGACTCAATGACAACAGGTAGACCTTCCTCTTCAATTCCATATAGTACGGGTTTTAGTATATCCTCACTGATATGTGCTGTAGCATACAGCAATATGGTTGGCTTACTGACGATACTTTGATCCATCATAGGCCTCCCTTCTGTGCATAGGATAATACCAATCCTGTTGCTACCGCATTTCGTGCCCCTTCAACGCCTCGAATATTGCCTCGCCCTGCTACTAATGCATATTGTGAAAGTGCATCGGTTACGAGTTGAGGAATTTCAAAGTCTAATGCAGAACCACCTACGATAACTACAAATGGTATATCTCGCACATTATGAGTAGGACTCACAGAGGCCAAAGCGCGGAGTGAATTTGTTACAAACACCCGTTTCTTTGCTGTTTGACGGACACGCTTAATTGTTTCTAATGGTATATCTCGTTCTACAGGAACAAGTCCATCAGGAGTGACAATAACAACGCGACCAAACAATGTTGCCGAGAGTGGTTCATTAAAGAACTGCACCGTTCCATCTTCGTGACGAATGTGATATACGCTGAGTACTTGAGCTAATGGATCTCGTTTGATGGCTTCTGCAATATGCATATCCTCTAAACCAAGTTCAGAATTGATGAGCATAGTTACCATATTTCCTGCCCCAGCAAGATGAATGGCTTTAATTTTACCTTCTTGGTTAATGATGGATGCATCAGTTGAACCAGCCCCTAGATCGAGTATGGCCATTGGTTTTGCTGTCCCCGGCGTTGTCAATGCGCCTAAGATAGCTGATTCAGCCTCTTCACCACCGATTTCAACTGGTACGCCTAGCTCTTTTTCAACCTGCTTTGCAATGATTTCCATTTGTAAATGATCTGACTTAACCATGGAGGCAATGCCTACAGCTTGTTCCATAGAGAACTCACCTGCAAGGCCGCCCTTTACATTGATAGGAACAGATACATCTACGGCTAGCAAGTCTTGGATGAATACATCTTGAGGTGATTTATTCGTCAATTGAGCCATTGTAAGGCGAACCTTTTCAAGCATGCCACCTACGTTCGTACCTGCTTCACCACTAATATCATCGATAGGATGAACAGATTCGAGAGTTTCCATAATCCGCTCTGCCCCAGCAGATACATCAACGGATACAGTTCGGTCATTCCCCATAACAATGATGGATCCTGCCGGTATTACCCGCTCCTTAACGTCCCCTGCCGGTGTTTTGATGACTACAGCTGAGCGATTTCCGATAAGAGCTCTAGCGATAGGCACAATATTCTTTGTTTCCTCTGGTGAAAGCTCAAATACAGTGGCAATCCCATAAGGATTTGATAATTGTGATACCACTTGTCCCGGTTCTACAACCTCTACAGCAGAAAGCATGCCCATTGGAATTTTATCGATATACGCAACCTCATCTACGATAGGAATTTTATGATCCAATCGGTTGTTGACGAGCACGCCGTCATCGGCTTGAAGAATAGCAGCTCGAATATCATAACCTCGTTTACAGTACGCATTAATAAGCTGAGCTACCAATTCAAAATCGATAATCTTTGGAGCTACTACAATGTATGACTGACCTTGTGGCTTATCAATCAGTTCCTCAATGGGAACCGTATAGCCTACGCCAAGACCTAATCCACCGGGTGTTTTAGGATTATGACCGATCATGGTGGATTCTGTAATTATGGTTTCTGTAATCGTTTCCATAGCCACATCACCGATAACTGGTGTAGCCTCATTAATGCGAACTAAGTCAATGTCCCGTAGTGTAAGATTAGCAGACCTAATTAGCGACTTGAGGGAATCCATGAGACCTACGATATTTTCGCGTGTTCCTTTAATACCTGTAGTACTAGCAATGGCAGAAGATAAGAACTTTACCTCTCCATTGCTATGAATTTCGGCCAAGGCCGCTTCTGTTGTAGAGTTTCCAATATCGATGCCAACAATTCGTTTCATAATGACATCTCCTATAGGTTAATTATCACCTTTAAGTTTTTTACGACGTTCGTAATTTTCTGCAGCTTCTCGTACAAAGTTTGCACAAATCGGAGCCCCTAAACCATCAAGTTCGCTAGCAATATCTAACAGTTCTTGTTTGGAAGAACGATATGGACGAAGTGCATTGTACATTTCAAGTAAGCGTTTATCACTTACCTTTGTCATTTCTGCAGCACGAGAGAAGTTGAGTTCAATTTGATCTCGGCCCCCAGCCTTAGCAATTTGACCTTGAGCTTTCAAAATAGATGGAGAAATTTTTAAATCGTCCATTGTAATATGTCCGGCCATTACGTTATCCATCGTAATATGGCTTAAGTCTCGACCTTGACCAAGATCAATCCATTCTGGGTGTTTTTTAGAAATTGGATAATCTTCGATGGTAACCACTCTATCTACAACTGCTGTATTAGGTGTAGATGATGTATGAGGCGCAGAGTATTGTGTAGCATTTCCCTTTGCCCCTTCTATATCAGATACAATCTGCCGAATTAAGGCTTCTAATTCGTTAGCCATAGTAAACCTCCTTATACAGTGACACGAACTTCATCAGCTGGCTTACCTTTTACTACATGCTTAGTTTCCTTGATATGAAGCAATGCAGATAATGCTTGGTATTTTGGACGAGCCATTTGATCGTTCATTGTTGGTACTGGTGTTGGGGATTCGCCCTTAGCGTATTTAGCAGCATTTTTACCGATAGCACGGTATGTTTCAGCTGTTAATAGCGGTGCTTGAGGGAATAATTCCAAATTTGAAAGTGGTTGTAAATCGCGTTGGTGAATCAAAGTAGTACCTTTAGATTGAATACCGATACATACACCAGATCCAGAAATAGAATCGCCTTCAACAGCTACGGCCGCTACGTCAGAGGAACGGTATACGCGAATCACACGAGCTTTTAAACCTTCTTCTTCGATACCAGCTACTAATTGGCGAATTACTTCTTGATGCGGTACACCAACGATAGTTTGTCGTTGACTACGGCCAAAGGCAGGACCAACAGCAATAACCACTTCATCTGCGCTTGTACCAGGTTGTGCAGGGCCACCAGTTTGGAGCCAGCTATCGTCACCAGTTGGATCTTCATGTCTAGGAGCCGCACTTGATGTTGTGCTTTCACCAACACTAGCCTTGAATTGTGGTGCCTCATGAACACCACCCATTTCTTGTAAAACGTCTAGGATAATAGAACGTAATACATCTCTGTTAATTTCAGCCATCATGACACCTCCTTATATATCCCGTGGATCAATGGCGTTTGGAATATTTTTAATGCGTTCCCAATCTTCACCTTCCACACGATAACCTGTGCCAGCACCTTGATAGTCATTTCTATTGTTAATCGCGGAGATAACATTGAAATCACGGTCAAAGATGGCCGATGTTTGTAAGTAATCGCCGGAGATTTTTTGTTTTAATAGATTCAAAATACTTTGTGCTACATCTTGATGACCTTCTTTAGCTAAGCCTTTTACGAAGTCAACGCCTGTAACACCGCGGTTTAACAAGTCTTGAGCCGCTTTAATATCTGCAACCTTATCGCGAGGAGGCATGTCTTTAGAGCCATTCGCATAGGTAGCAGCCTCTACCTCTTGATCTGTAATCGGAGGCAAACCTAAAGCTTTGAACAAAGCTTGTAGTGCACGAGCCGCTTTATTACGAACCGCTACTACTTCTTCTTCGCGAGCAGGGATAAGACCGCCATTTACCTTGAGGTCACGTTGGATAACTG
>CABQQJ010000036.1 GCA_902466275.1 uncultured Veillonella sp.
CTGGTGTAGAGGCTGCTCCTTTGTTCTCTTTACCACAGTTCTATGGCATGCCTGTATTTGATATTAATGCCATTATTATGATTATGCCAGCACTCTTTGTAGTATTTGCTGAGCACGTAGGTCACTTAGTTGTAACGAGCAACATTGTATCAAAAGACTTGATGAAAGAACCAGGTTTACAACGTTCCTTGCTCGGTGATGGCCTTGCGAACATCCTTTCTGGTTTCTTTGGTGCTACACCAAATACGACATACGGTGAAAATATCGGTGTCCTCGCTATTACTCGTTGCTTTAGTGTATGGGTAATTGGTGGTGCTGCGGTTCTTGCGATGATTATCTCCTTTGTAGGTAAAGTAGCTGCTCTTATCCATGCTATTCCAGTACCAGTTATGGGTGGTGTATCCATTCTCTTGTTCGGTATCATTGCAGCATCCGGTTTGCGCATGCTTGTAGAACGCAAGGTAGATTATACAAACCCTGTTAATATGATCTTAACATCTGTTATCCTTGTTGTAGGTCTTAGCGGTGCAGAACTTGCTGTAGGTCCTGTTGTATTGAAAGGTATGGGCCTTGCGACTGTAGTAGGTATGGCAATGAGTATCATCTTATTGATTCTTCAAAAAACAGGCGTTGGTAATGACCAATTGAAAAAAACAGAAGTATAATTACAGTCAAACCTATTGATGAAATAGCAACTTACGATGATGACTGACAATAGTAAAGCTTTAAACTAATATACTTTATAAATAACGACTACTGAATCAGGTATAACCTGTGAAAGTAGTCGTTTTTATTATCTTATAAATATCATCGTTTAATACTTGTGAACCGAATAGGTTTAGGATGTAAGAATATTTGATATGAAATAGATTTATATGATAAGGGTTATCTTTATAATTTATTCTTTATATTGTATAATGAAGATATAAGTTGTATAAAATTAATTTTAGAGAGGAGGGCCTATGGAGTTTTTAATATGGATGGCTATCGGTGTTTCTTTGATGGCTGTAGAACTCGTAGTACCAGGCGGTATTCTAGGTCTTATCGGTTACTGCGCATTCCTATGGGGCGTTTATGTAGCTCTTGGGGAAGGTACGGTAGCATTGTATGCCGTACTAGGATTAACAGCCTTGTTAATTGTCCTTATCATCGTGTTCTTTAATCACTTTGAAAAGACTTGGATAGGCAAATTGTTTACCTTAGGGCAACGGTCTACGACAAAAGCCGGTTATGTATCTAATGATGTATTAGAAGATTTGGCTGGCAAGGAAGGTGTAGCTCATACAACACTACGCCCTGCAGGTATTGCTAAAATTGATGGTAATTTGGTGGATGTTGTGACCGAAGGGGACTTCATCGATGCCGGTTCACCTATTGTGGTGCTTCGTGTTGTGGGCGGCCGCAATATAGTTAGAAAGCGCGATTAAGCTTTCACCACATCGTCGTATATAATGGAGGTTATTATGGATGTAGGTATTTTAATTTTGATTCCCATTCTGCTGATTGGTATTATGGTATTCTTATATGTTGTGCCATTAGGGCTTTGGGTATCTGCTTTAGCAGCGGGCGTTAATGTTGGTATTTTTACACTTGTAGGTATGCGCTTGCGTCGTGTAAATCCATCTCAAATCGTAATGCCTTTGATTAAAGCAAATAAAGCAGGTCTTGATGTTAATGTAAATCAGCTTGAAGCGCATTACCTTGCAGGTGGTGACGTTGACCGCGTTGTAGATGCTTTGATTGCCGCTGAACGCGCATCTATTCCTTTGACATTTGAACGTTCCGCAGCTATCGACCTTGCAGGTCGTGATGTATTGGAAGCGGTTCAAATGTCCGTTAATCCTAAGGTGATTGAAACACCAATTATCTCTGCAGTAGCGAAAAATGGTATCGAACTCAAGGTTCGTGCTCGTGTAACTGTACGTGCTAATATTGACCGCCTCGTTGGTGGTGCTGGTGAAGCTACGATTATCGCCCGCGTTGGTGAAGGTATCGTAACGACTGTAGGTTCCTCTGAAGAACATACAGATGTATTGGAAAATCCAGATCACATTTCCCGTACTGTATTGGGTAAAGGCCTTGATGCGGGTACTGCATTCGAAATCTTGTCCATCGATATCGCTGACGTAGACGTAGGACGTAACATCGGTGCTCAATTGCAAACTGACCAAGCGGAAGCGGATAAGAAAATCGCGCAAGCTCGCGCCGAAGAACGTCGTGCTATGGCTGTTGCGACAGAACAAGAAATGCGTGCTAAAACACAAGACATGCAAGCTAAGGTTGTGGAAGCACAAGCTGAAGTCCCTAAAGCATTGGCAGAAGCTTTCAGAAATGGTAATCTTGGCGTTATGGATTACTACAATATGAACAATATTATTGCAGACACTAAAATGCGTGAAAACTTAGCAGATGGTGAATAGGAGTAGCTATGGACTCTATTTTGTCTTCAGTGCTATCCATCTTTTCGCATAATCCAATCTTTGTTTTAGGTATCATAGCGTACATTGCTTTTTCCATTATAAAAAATAAGAATACTGAAGAGTCTGAAGAGTATGATGAGTATGAAAGCTCTGGTGGCGGAACTTGGGAAGATATGGAGCGCGAATATGGCATCTCCATAGAACGCAAGGTAGATGAACCGTCTATGGATGATTTGTCTAAGGTTGATGACTTTTATCGGGACTCTTATGAAGATAAACCGATTGTAAATCAGCAACCAGAAGCACCATC
The DNA here is from genome assembly GCA_902466275.1 of uncultured Veillonella sp. GTDB lineage: Bacteria > Bacillota > Negativicutes > Veillonellales > Veillonellaceae > Veillonella. Next base: position 2,731 of record CABQQJ010000036.1, read on the forward strand.
GAAAACTATGGAGGACATACATTTCAATGAAGAGGCTGCAGCAGCTCAACGAGATATTGAAGCCTTATCAATGAAAAGTTCCAGTAGCACTCCAAGTTATACTACCAGTAAGACTCGCTTAGATAGAGAAGCTGTTACGGGGCCGACCTTAAGTGAAAGACTAGCTGAGTTTAAACGAGATAAAGTAGCTAAAGAGGGGCAAGTTCTTATTGAAAATGTAGGCATTACAACTGCGCCTACTGCTCTAGCTGCGACTTCAACTCGCGGTCGTAAATCTAATCATGCTTTAAAAGAGGGCATGAAATGGTTCATCATTTTAAGTAAACCTAAAGCTCTTGAACGTAGATACCGTTAATGAAGTAATCTATTTATAAGTGTATAAACTAATTATGGTTTTATTGGAATATAAATAATAATGGATTGTGCACTGATGTGGTATAGCAACCATACTGTCACATATCATAATGTGGGGCATATAATTACATATTGAAAGAGGTTCCTATTGGTCACCTATGTGACTATTAGGAACCTCTTTTTTATTGTTTTTTCCTAGTGAAACTTTCACAATAATAGGGGAAGGAGTTCGTTTATAAGGAAAGGTAAAATTATGTATCGTAATGTGCGTGTTATACCAAAACAGTTGTTGTACCAATTATATATAGAGAAGCAATGGAGCGTTCGCGATGTGGCGGATTATTTTCAATGTAGTGTTGATACCATCATGCGCCGTATGAAAGCGTACGATATCGAACGGAGGCCTCTGAAGAAAGAAATCAATATGGTTCATGTACAAGCTTTGTATGAGACCGGTAAGTGGTCGCTCCATTCATTAGCAAAGCGTTATGATGTGTCTATTACGACGATGGCGAATCGCTTGAAGGAATATGGATTGGCTTGTCAGCAATCAAATAAAAACGTCTCTATAGATGTAGTACGTATATGTAGGGCTTATAAAAGTGGAAATAGTACAGATGCCATTGCTCGTATGTATGGTATATCGCGATGGAAAGTTCACCATGTATTGCGGCATATGGGGAATTGCTTACTTCCTAAAGTTCGAAAGCCTATGCGCGTAGAGGAGATGGCTTATTTATATATTCATCATCACATGAGTACAGATGACATTGGACTGGCTTATGGGATACGTGGTTCTACAGTGGCAATGTATTTGCGAGAGCAAGGTATAGAAATAAGGGCAAATACTCTTGATCTAGACGAAAATAAGATTAAAAAACTCCGTGCACAAGGTTATGGAGTTGCAAAGATTGCACAGGTGATGGGATGCTCTACCTCTGCTGTGCGAAAGCGTCTAGCTATGAAAAAATATATCTCTCCTTGATGTAGTGTGGTAGATACTATATACTTAAATTTATACAATGATGGGAGGAATATTATGCTCGAAATTATATCTGCTTTAACACCGTTTTTATTACTGGGCTTAGTGGCTGCTGGCTTATCTCGCCTTTCTGGGGTAGCCTTATCTATGGTTGTAGTACCAACTTTATTGATTTGGGGTGCAACTGCGGTTGACGTAATCGCCTTTATGTTGCTCTTTGTGGTGTACAATAACTTCACTATGGAAACACAAGATATTCGTTTAGATTATAAAGATCTTGTTTTATTCCCTAAATGGCGCTTGTGCATTCCCTTTATTTTGAGCTTAGTTGCTGCATTCTTTGTACCTGCAGCAGGTATTGCCATTTTTATGGCCTGCTTCGTATTAGAATTGCTAGCTACTGTATATAAACGCATTCCTGAAAATAAACGACCTCGTTTACAGCGCGTAATAGTAGCATCGATTTTGAGTGCCATTGTAACAGCTGTAGGTGCTTATATAGGCCCTAAAATTCCTAGTGAATTCTACTTTGTCTGTGTAGGCTTAGCCATTTTAATCGTTACGGACTTTGCATGGTATGCCGGCAAGCATAGAGATGCTTTTAGAAGCGTATGGGATAGCATTTGGGCTGGTTTTAATATATTCTTAGGCATGTTTGGCGTAGAGGCTTCATATTATCCAGCGGCACTTACGCGATCTATTCCAAATCCAATGGATCGCATGTTGCCTATGATTACTGTAGTAGGTGGCTATGCGGGCCTTATGGTGGTGTTTGGAATCTACAATATTTTCTCTATTCCTTCTTTGATTACCGCTATCGGTGCTGCCGTAGGTATTCGCCTCTTTGGCTTATATGAATTCCCTCGTAATGGTAGCTTCTCTTACTTAGCGATTGGTTTTGCCGTGGCTGCAGTAGTATGCTTGTACCTCGTATCTCCAACACCAATAGGCTTTGACCATATCAATACCTTGGTATCTCAGCCGATCGGTCAATAATGGTTGGTATTTGAGTGCTAGTCGTTTATAGACTAGATTATATTCGCCGGCAGTGATTCTATTCATTTGTTGTCACATGTGACATAGTTCATTTGTTATGGTGAAAGTTGAGTTCATAATAGATTGTGAAAGGAGTTGATACTCAGTGGCAGACGTAATTGAAACAAGACCATTTCCTCCATTCTTACCGAAGAAGGCAACAGTTATGATGATGGGCACATTTCCTCCAGAACAATCAAAACGTGCTATGGAATTCCATTATCCAAATTTCCAAAATGATATGTGGCGTGTTTTTGGCCTCGTATTCTTTGATGAAAAGGATCATTTTAGAAATGGTGAGGAAAAAGCGATGGATCCTGAGAAGATTAAAGCCTTTTTGTCTGAAGCTGGAATTGCATCTTGTCCTACTGTTTTGAAAGCTATTCGCGAAAAAGGGAATGCATCTGATGCATTTCTTAAGGTCGTTGAACCAGTTCCACTTGCGGACGTACTGGAGCAAATCCCTGACTGTAAGCATATTGGTACAACAGGCGGCAAGGCTACGGAGATTTTATTGAGCCTTTTACCAGAAAAGGTTAAATTACCTAAAACTGGTGAAACAATTCCTTTTGTATTTAATGGTCGGGAATTGACATTGACACGTTTGCCATCTACATCACGTGCCTATCCGTTGAGCCTAGCGAAAAAGGCTGAAGCGTACAAGAATTTCTTCAAAGCTTGTGGTCTAAAAACAAAATAAATATTTAAAGTAGCACCTTTAATAGTTGGCTTTGAGTCTTTTGGTCTCATCTGTCGCTATTGAAGGTGTTTTTATATCGTAAAAATATATGAGATATTAAAATGGAAATTAATGCATATTTATTGTGAATATGTAGTTTGTTATAAATAAAATTGATGAGATATATAATATTTTAATTCTTGTTTTTTATAATGAGAGGTTTATAATTAACCGTTGTCGCAAACTGGTTGACAATAATTTAAAAAATGGAGTTGATATTATGGATAAGGCTAAGGAGGCCTTGTGGACAAAATCCTTTGTCCTTGATACTTTGATTAATTTCTTGGTATTTTTAATTTATTATTTATTAATCGTTATTATTGCGGTTGTAGCAAAAGATAATCTTCATGCTACGGCTAGTCAAGCGGGACTTGCTGTTGGTATATATATTATTGGCACCGTTGTAGCCCGTTTGTTGGCAGGACGGTTTATCAGTATCCTAGGGTGTCGCAAGATGCTCTATTTAGGGTTATTGATTTACTTGATTTCAACGGCTATGTATTTCTACACACCTAATTTACTAATGCTTGATAGTGTTCGTTTCTTAAATGGTTTTGCTTATGGTATTACATCTACTGCTACAAGTACTATCATAGCTGCTATTATTCCTACGTCACGCCGTGGGGAAGGGATTAACTATTATGGTTTATCTACCTCTCTAGCAGCTGCAGTAGGGCCATTCTTAGGTATCTTGATGCTTCATAGTCTTGGTTATGATTTCATCATCGCATTCTGTGTTGCACTTATCATCCTCTGTGGTATTGGCTCAGTAATCATGAAATTTAATGAACCTAAACTTGGTATCGAATCTGAAGCACATAAGGGCATTAGAATCTCGGACTACATTGAACCACGGATGAATTCAATCAGTCTTGTTTCCATTCTAGTCGGCTTTGCCTACTCTGGTGTTATTGGCTTTATGGCAGCCTACACAAAAGACCTAGATCTTATTATGGCAGGTACCTTCTTCTTTGTTGTATATGCTGTAGTTATTACTATAACAAGACCATTGCTTGGCATTGTGTTTGATATGAAAGGGGAAAACTTTGTTCTTTATCCTTGTTTTGTATCCTTAGCACTTGGTATTTTCTTATTATCCATCGCTCACTCTACATGGCTTATTCTCTTATCTGCTGTGTTTGTTGGCCTTGGATATGGTACATTTATGTCCAACGGACAAGCTGTTACTGTTAAGATAGTACCTGTTCATCGTATTGGTGTTGCCACATCTACATACTTCATTGCCTTGGACATGGGGCTAGGCTTTGGCCCCTATATTTTAGGCGCTGTTAAAGAGGTTGTAGGTTATACTAGTATGTTCCATGTAACCGTTGTTGTGGCGCTCCTTGCACTAGTTGCTTATTATTTATTATATGGTCGTTATGTGGGGACTGAAAGAGATCTTTCTTTAAAAGCTCGCGCTGAAGAGGAAGAAATTAGAAATCGTAAGCGTAATAATAAGCTTGCGTA
>CABQQJ010000037.1 GCA_902466275.1 uncultured Veillonella sp.
GTCATGGTTTGACTGTTTCTTATGAAAGCAGCGATAACTATGTGTACATGATTTTTGTTGATGTAAATGATGAGGGGCTCGTAGACCGCATCGTATCTAGTCAGGAAAACTATAGTATTGAGTATGATAATCTTCGCTTTGGCGATGATGAAAGTGAGTATGTTTTTATTTCTGCACCAACTACTGTGAAAGATTGGATTACAGCTCTCAGCATATGGCTTGAAACCGGGAATGTTGCTGTCGATGATTTTTATCAATACATCGATGAAGACACACGTGTTGTATTCCAAAAAGGTGATGCTGAATCCATCACCCTTGAAAGCGGCCTTGATGTAGAGGATTATTTTGATCAGCTCATGAACCAACACTTTAATGCGGTGCCTCATATTATTCGCGATGAAGAAGACGGCCTAATTGTAACGTATGGTCCAATGAGCCTTATTGCGAGCCTAAACGAAGAGGGGGCGCTAGCCCTAATTAGTATCTACATTGATACTACACGAGATGAAGATGAAGCGACTGATGAGGTTGGTTATATCGAAGAGGACTTAACGAAGGAAACTATTATTGAAGAGGATCTATATTAGTCGATACTACTCATTTAATATATCTAATCTAATTAGGATTAATAGATAAAACTTAGGATTAATAGATAAAACAAAAACTACCAATTAAACATATATCTTTTAAACAGACCTTCTACTATGGAAGGATAAGCCACTAGATATTATGAATAACTGGTAGTTTTTCGTATTATTTACATTTCGTCATGGTCTTTAATGAGACCAGCTTTTTTCTTTTTCCAGTAGGAGTAGTAGAAAGGCAAGATTACAATACAGCCGCCTAGACCCCATAATAATTGGTTTGTTTGTGCTTGTGCCAACATCCAAAGGGATGTGCCGATAGCGATGACTGGGATTAAGTAGCCACCAGGGATTGTGTAGGAACGAGCTTTGTCTGCCCATTTACGACGGAAGATAATAACAGCCAAACACGTTGGTAGATATTGTGTAAAACGAGATACCGCGCTGATTGCTGCTAGTGTTGTAAAGGAGCCAGACCAGGCAAGTAAAACACTAGCAATGGCAGTAACGATAGCTGCTACATATGGTGCATTGTAACGATTACGTTTTGCCAAAGCACTTGGTAACATACCATCCTCTGCCATGGATGTTGCCACACGAGGAGCATAGTAAGCTTCGGCAAAGTTGATACCACCCATAGAGATCAATGTACCTATTAATACGATATACATACCAATAGGTCCAACAATTACGTTGAATGCATCTTGTACTGGAGCCTTGGTATTTGCCAAGTCAGTACCGAGTACACCAATAGATACGGCGAGGATTGCCATATACAGAACGGATACGAGAAGCATACACATGATAATAGCGCGTGGTAAATTCTTTTTAGGATTTTTCATATCTTCTGCAGCAATGGCAATAACTTCAAATCCTGTATACGCAAAGAATAGAAGTACTGCTGCTTGTGCAAATGATCCATCTACATAGGTATCTTGTGGAAATACAGGCGTAAAGTTAGCACCATTAATAAAGAAGATACCAATTGCAATGAATAGGGTAAGCGGAACTAACTTAGAGATAGTAATTAAGTTATTAACGAATTTTGATACATTAACACCAAATATGTTTACAATCGTAAGGCCTACAATCAAGATAAATGAAATGACATCCTTTGCAAAATCACCACTTAAAGCTGGTACTGCAGCACCTAATGCTGTAGCAAAGCCAACGGCCATAGCCGCCCATGCAATAACGGTTACAATCCATTTTAAAACGCCTACTTCGAAGGCCCAAAAGTCACCTAATGCATGTTTTGCATATAGGTAAGGTCCGCCATTACGTGTAAATAAGCTTGCCGCTTCAGCAAAGCAAAGGGCGATACAGCCTGCAATAACGGCGTCAAATAACAGGACGCCTAAGCTAGCGGAACCAATTATAGAATATGCTTTGTTTGGTAGTAGGAAAATACCTGTCCCTACAATACCATTGATGCCAAGGAGTACAATACTCCAAAAGTCAAATTTTCCTGTTTCTTTCATGATACAATCTTCCTACTATTTAGTTATATTTTCTCGAACTGCTTTTACGAATGCAGTAAATAAGCGTTTTGCATTTTCATCACTTGTAGACATCATTTCTGGGTGGAACTGACAGGCTACTAACCAAGGATAGGCTGGATCCTCTAAACCTTCTACAGTACCATCCTTAGCTCTTGCTACAACTTGTAATCCTTTACCGACGTTTTTAACTGTTTGGTGATGATGGGAATTCGTAATCCAAGTATTGTAACCTATAGCACTAGCTAGTTTTGAGTTGGTCTCAATCTCTACAGTATGGGTACCAAGAGAAGGTGTTTGATTCTGAGAGTGTTTTATTGTACAGTTTTGATCATATTTTAAGTCTTGGAATAAAGAGCCGCCACGATATACATTTAAGATTTGTAAGCCACGACAGATGCAAAAGATAGGAATTTGTTTTTCTTCTGCTGCTTTGATTAAAGCAAAGTCAAATTGATCTCGCTCCGGAAATACATCGCCAAGACCTTGCAAAGGTTCTTCTCCATAGTGGAGAGGGTATACATCATGACCGCCGGATAATAGTAAGCCGTCAAGTTTTGCTACCGTTTCGCGAGCTACATCAAGATTTTGGGTAAATGGAATTATAACAGGAATGCCACCAGTCTCCTCAATAGAACGAGGATAGTCTTGGTTTACGTAAGAACGCAATAAATCTACGTAAGGACCACCATTATCTCGTAAGATATTGCCAGATATGCCAATGAATGGTTTCATCATAATATCACCTCATATGTGTAAAAAACTGTACAACCTTATGTTAGTGTATCAGATTTTATGGATAAAAACACTACTAATAGATATAATTATAAGACTTATAATAGAGAAAATATGTTAAAGTTGATACATTTTACTATATTTTCTTTCAAGATATAGTTGTATATGTTTAGTGCGAAACATGATATGATAAACTACGAATGAACTGTGCGGGAGGTTTACTATGGTTTTTCTAACATCTTTACAAAGTATCATACCTATTGTGCTACTTATTTTGTTAGGATATATATTAAAAGGGCGGGGCATGTTTAATCCTACCTTTAGCGGTAATTTATCGCGATTTATCATGTCGGTTGCATTACCAGCGGGAGTATTTGTATCTGTATTACATCACCTACATACTTCTGATATATGGAATTTACGATATGGCATGTTAGTGGTTGTCCTAACATATGTCATCGCATATATCGTAGCGTTTATTATGATGAAAATGTTGAAAGTTCCTAAAGGACGACGTGGTATTTTTATCAATATGGTAGTAAATGATAACTGCTTGTTTATCGGATTACCAGTGCAAATTGCACTTTTTGGTCAAGATGCGCTGCCGTATTTCCTGTTATATTACATCGGTAACACTATTTCCGTATGGATGGTGGGAGTATTCCTTATAGAACTAGATCCACTGCCAAATTCTGAAGTAGATTTTAATAATGGCTCCCATAAGATTGATAGTATAAATAATAGCTCAGTATCTACTGAAGGTAAAAGCAAGAAACCTAAATTTGATTGGAAGAAGTTATTACCACCACCATTGATAGGTTTTTTTGTGGCATTAATCTTCTTGTTCTTTGAAATTCCTTTACTTCCAATTTTGCATACTACCTTGAATTACTTAGGTGACATGGTAACCCCACTATCCTTGATTTATATAGGTATTGTACTTCATGATGCGGGCTTAAAAAGCATGCGTTTAAATAAAGACTCCATCGGTGGGATTGTAGGACGATTTGTCATTTCTCCGATTATTATGTTCTGTCTGATTACGGTCTTACAATATGGAGCAGGCATAGTTCTAGAACTAATTGCAATCATTACCTTTGTTGTACAATCAGCAGGACCAGTCATTGCTGTATTACCAATTGTAGCTAATGAATCAAAATCTGATTTGCCATTTGCTACAGGTCTAGTTATGATCAGTACCATATTATTTGTTGTAGTAATTCCAATCATAATGGAAATTTTAACAATGATAGGTATACAAGCTTAAAATAAGGAAAAGATTAAAATAAGTAAATAAAAAATAGGTTCCTAATGGTCATATAGATGACTATTAGGAACCTATTTTTATGTAAGTATATACAGCTTATCTAAAGAATCTACCAACGAGTGGCATGCTAGCACCATCGTTTTTATTAAGTCCTTTTAAAAGAACCATGATAATAACGTAGAGCAATAAGCCTTCTATACCAGTGAGTATGAAGTTAATCCACATTGGTAAGAAATCTGTTAAGTAGTGGTAACTCATAAAGATGAGTATACCCATGACACCGGCACTGACCACATTTTTCCATAGAAGGGAAATATCGAGGAAGTAGCCTGTGTATTTTTTGATATAAATCAAGTTAAGTAATGCGGCAAAGCCAATATCAGCAACGGTTGCCCAAGCGGCACCGCCGATGCCAAGCCAAGGAATAGCAGTCAGTGTCCAGTTAAGGATGACCTTGATTATGAGGGAAATCCCCATATTTATGACTGGAATACGTGGTCTATTGAGACCTTGTAGAATACCTGTTGTTACTTGATGTACACCTAGGAAGAATATAGAGAATGCCGTGATTTGCGTTGCTAGTTCTGCCTTAGGCGCATTGTAAATCAGCGTAACAGTTGGGGCAGCAAGTACATATAATAGCACTGTAAATGGTACGGTTGCCATAAATGTTAAACGCATAGAGCCAGCAGTGCGATCATATATACCTTGATGATCGCGTTTTGCAAAGGCATGAGAGATAGCTGGTACAATGCTTGTCGCAAGGGCTGCGGTAATGATGGTAGCCAAGTTGATGAGCGGTACCGCCATCCCAGTAAGGTAACCGAAGAGTTCTGTTACTTCGTTCATTGGGAACCCAGCATCTAATAAGCGACGTGGTACGATAAGTAAGTCGAGATTCGCCGTCAACGGTAACATGATACTTGCTAAGGAAATTGGTATGGACAAGGTTAAGAGTCGTGACAAAATTTCTTTAGCTGATTCACGGGGGCCATCGTAGCTTTCACCAGTACTACTTGCCTTAGGTAATTTATAGTAGTAGTACAAGAGCACTAGGAAGGCACCAAAGGCACCTACACCAGCACCTAAGCTAGCACCACCTGCAGCAGCTGGTAAACCATAAGGTAACAAGATAGCTGCAGCACCGAGCATGACGATAACGCGCAATAGTTGTTCTACGATTTGGCTGACCGCCGTTGGGGTCATCATTTCATAACCTTGGATATAGCCGCGGAAACAGGAAATCCATGTTACAAAGAATACTGCCGGAGCGAGCGCGATGATAGAGTAGTAGGCACGGCTTTCAGCAATGAGACCACTAGAGATTAACCAATCTGCACCAAAGTACATGGCAAGACTGGCGATAAAACCTGTAATAGTCAACATTGTAAAAGAAATATTGAATACTCTCTTAGCACCACTAAAGTCGTGTAAGGCTAATCGTTCTGCCGTCAAAATAGAGATGGCAATCGGCACACCTGCGCTCGAAATTTGTAATAGTAACAAATAGATAGGAAAGGCCATCTGGTAGATGCCGATCCCTTCACCGCCCAAGATGCGGGATAGAAGAATCCAGTTGATACTACCGATGGCTTTCACTACGAAACCGGCAATGGTTAAAATTAAGGTTCCTTTTAAAAATCCACTAGCCATTGATTATAGTTTGTTGGAAGAACCCAATACATTTTTAATTTTGTGAGCTACCATGCCTTTAATAGCATCACGAGCAGGTCCTAAGTATTTACGAGGGTCAAATTCGGATGGGTTTTGAGCCAAGTATTCACGTACAGATGCAGTCATAGCAAGACGAAGGTCTGTATCGATGTTGATTTTGCAAACCGCCATTTGAGCTGCTTTGCGAAGCATTTCTTCAGGTACGCCTTTAGCACCAGGAATGTTGCCACCAAATTCGTTACATTTTGCTACGAATTCAGGCAATACGGAGGATGCGCCATGCAATACGATAGGGAAGTCAGGCAACAATTCGCCAACTTTTTTCAAACGATCGAAGTCGAGGTAAGGGTCGCCTTTGAATTTGTAAGCGCCGTGGCTAGTACCGATAGCGATTGCTAAGGAATCTACGCCTGTAAGGTGAACGAATTCAGCAGCTTGTTCTGGATCAGTGAAGCGTGCATCCGCATCAGATACGTTTACATCATCTTCAACACCAGCCAAACGGCCTAATTCTGCTTCTACTACTACGCCGTGAGCGTGTGCATATTCAACAACTTGTTTGGTAATGCGTACGTTTTCGTCGAAATCATGGTGAGAAGCGTCAATCATTACGGAAGTGAAACCGCCGTCTACACAGTCTTTACAAATTTCAAAGGAATCGCCGTGGTCAAGGTGAAGAGCGATTGGCAAATTGCTGTCTTCAAGAGCTGCTTCTACGAGTTTTACAAGGTAAATATGTTTAGCATATTTACGAGCACCTGCAGATACTTGCAAGATAAGAGGGGATTGTTCCTCTTTCGCTGCATCTACGATACCTTGTACGATTTCCATGTTGTTTACATTGAAAGCGCCAACAGCATAGCCGCCTTCATAGGCTTTTTTGAACATTTCTGTAGTAGTAACTAATGGCATGTTGTCCTCCTTGGCTCTAGAGCCTGTCATATCATGTTATTAATACTGTGACTGCTAATATTTCTAGCTTGTAAGAACTAGATGAATTTCTGTTATTGCAATCATATATCAATTCAAGTTAAGTATATCAAGAAACACTATAAAGGGCCAATATTTTTTGTATAACTTATGCATAAATTTCGTCTTGTTTTGTGACCCATGTGGGTTATTTCTGTGTGTTAGCATTTATTTAGTGGTGTTATATCAGCTCAATCGTTCAGCAATACATTCATATCCTCTGGCATCTCTGCATGCAGTTCAAGCCATTCATTTGTTATGGGATGGTAAAAGCTTACGTGCGATGCATGCAGTGCTTGGCGTTGAATAAATTCTAGATGACCACCGTATAAGTCATCACCAGCTAGTGGATACCCTAGTTGAGATAAATGAACTCGAATCTGATGAGTGCGCCCTGTGTGTAATAAGCATTGCACGTGAGTGAAGTGCTGTTCACTATTGCTACTCATGCCAGTATTATGGCCGATAATAGTTA
>CABQQJ010000038.1 GCA_902466275.1 uncultured Veillonella sp.
CATCAATCTTTCGTTCCATGTCTGTAGAGGACAATATTCGTGCCATGCTACAGACTACGGCAAAAAAGCCTGATGAGATTGAAGCTATCGTGGAATCATTGATTGAAGAATTTCATATTGGACATGTCCGTGACCGTATGGGGATGCAATTATCTGGTGGTGAACGACGCCGTGTAGAAATTGCGCGTTGTCTCGCCTTAGAACCTAATTTCATCCTTCTTGATGAACCTTTTGCAGGTGTCGATCCAATTGCGGTTGCTGATATTCAGCAAATTATCTTACACGTTAAGAACCGCGGTATTGGTATCTTGATTACAGACCATAATGTTCGCGAAACATTGGGGATTGTAGATAAGGCTTATATTTTGAGTAATGGTAAAATCCTCCTAGAGGGTACCCCTGATGAAATTGCGAATGATCCAATCGCTCGTGAACATTATTTAGGGGATAACTTTAAATTATAGGAGGGGCTATGCGATTATTAGATAAATATATTTTAAAAGCTTTTGTAGGCCCATTCCTATTTGGGGTTTTTGCTTTTACTAGTATTTTTATTGGTACAGGCACATTGTTTAGGATTGCTCAATATATTACTGAATATGGAGCGCCATTGTTGCTTGTCATGCAAGCATTTGTCTTGGCTTTACCAAGTATTGTTATCTTAACATTCCCAATGTCGGTTTTATTGGCTTCTCTTATGACCTTTAGTCGTTTGAGTAGCACTAGTGAAATCGTTGTTATGCGTGCTGGTGGACTAAGCTTTTTACGCTTGGCCATGCCCGTATATATCATTGCACTCATCATTTCCATTGGGGCTGTAGCATTTAATGAATTTGTTGTGCCTCGTACAAATCATATGTATCAAACGATTGTGCGCGAACAAATTATGAAAAATGCATCACCTCAAACACAAAATCATATTGTGTTAAAAACGATGAATGGTGACGAGCTAGGCACATTGCTGTATGCTAAGAGCTATGATGCTGAAACCAAACAGTTGTCCATGATTACGGTTCAACAATTTGGGGAGGGCGGCAAGTTACAACAAGTTGAAAATGCTTATACAGCTATCTGGAATGGTCAATATTGGGTGATGCAGAATGGTATCATCTATGATCTATCAGCTGGTAATGGTGTTGAACGTACCATGAAATTTAAGGAGCAATCCTTGCCGATTAAGTCTGCCCCAAAAGATATTCAACAAGATCAACGTAAACCTGAGGAATTAACGATTAAGGAGTTACGTCATCAAATCAGAGCTTATAAGGCTGCTTATACTAATGCTAATAAACTTGAAATGGAAATGTACCAACGTTTTACAATTCCATTAGCTAGCTTTGTATTTGCTCTTGTAGGTGCACCTTTAGGCCTTCAAAAACAACGTTCTAGTTCATCTATCGGCTTTGGTATTAGTATTCTTATCATCTTTATTTATTATGGGGTGATGACCTTTGCTGGTGCCTTAGGGAAAGGTGGAGCATTGCCAACCGTATTAGCTGCATTAATACCGGATACATTAGGTATTATTGCAGGGTTGTATTTGAATTGGCGCGTATCGAAATAACAGATTGTATTCTTAGGAGAAAGGAGGGACATGATGTTAGTAGGTGTCAAAATCTTAATAATTATCGCTCTTATGGGTGGTCTCATTGCTTACATGGGGGATAAGCTAGGCACTAAAATTGGTAAACGTCGTATGTCCCTCTTTGGATTACGACCTAAGCACACATCTATTATAGTTACTATTGTGACAGGCCTTTTGGTTGCAGCAGCTACAGTTGGGGTATTAACCTTTACGTCTCAAAGTGTGCGAACCGCATTGTTCGGTATGGATCAGTTGCGAGCTGATATAAAGCAGCTGAATAATGAGGTTGCTGCAAAGACGCAAGAACTGATTCGTGGGCAGGCTTTGTTAGAACAAAATAAACAAGAGCTTGAAGAACGGATGGCTGAGATCGAACAAATTCGCCGTGAAGTAGAGGCTACAAAAGCTGAATTGGCGAGTGCACAAGCTGCTAAAGACGCAACAGAAGCCGAATTGGCATCTTTACAAGCCTCTTATGCAGAGGTGTCTCAAAAGGTAGCTGAGCTTGAAGCAACACGTGCTAAGATGGAAGCGCATATTAAGAATCTACAAAATACACAAGAACAATTGCAGAATGGCATCATTCATTTACGGGAAGGAACCATTCTCTTCCAAGTAGATCAGCTATTAGCACAAGCTGTTGTACGACCTGGTTTAAGTGAAGAAGATAGTAATAATGCTATTAAACATATTATCGATGATACAAATAAACTTGTTTTACGTCGCTTAGGTATAGAAGATAATGGTCAATCCGTTGTGTATGTAGATCGACAAAATGTTGAGGTAGCTACTCAAAAGCTAATCAATTCCAAGACTCCTATGGTGGTTCAAGTTGTGGCAGCCGGAAATATTATTTCAGGTGAACCTGCAGTTGCAGTTATTCAAGTATATCCACAACAGTTTATCTATAAAAATGGAGAGGTAATTCACTCTACGGTAATTGATGGGGGTACTAATGCTCAATCGTCTATGCTTCAATTCTTGAAACAAGTAAATGAGCGTGCTAAGGCAAAGGGGATTATTCCTGATTCCTTATCAGGTGATATTGGAACGATACCTGGTGATGATTTGTTTACAGCTATTAAAAGAATAAGTACTATGCGTGGCAAGGTTCATGTGGAAGCTTATACTGATGGAGATACATATTCATCTGGTCCTGTTCACCTCAAGTTGCGTATTACTCAAATGCCAGATTTCAATGATAAGGCAAAAATGCAAACTAATTAATATAATGAAGGTATGCTGTTTTCATACATTATAAAAGAAGGTCTTATGTAATTTTCAACATAAGACCTTCTTTTTATGTTAAAATATAACTACTGTACTTACAAAGGGGATAATCAAATGACTGAAAATACATATATTTTAGCAGTGGATCCAGGAAATGAGAAAACTGGCGTAGCTATACTCTCACCTTCCGGTGAGATGATATGCCGTAAAATTATTTCTTCAAATACTTTCAATAAAGATATTGAGCGTATTTTAACTGAATATTATGGTATTGTTCATATTGTTTGTGGAAATGGTACAAATCATAAACATTTGTATCCTTCTCTTCAACAAATTGGACGTAATCATAAAATTACAACTAGTTTAATCGACGAATCTCATAGTACAGAGGAGGCCCGTAAATTATATTGGCAATATAATCCTCCTACAGGGTGGCGCAAGATTATTCCTACATCTATGCAATTTCCACCAGAACCTGTAGATGATTTGACGGCTCTCGTTATTGGATTGCGCTATACGAAGCAGTTAGCTCAGAACGAAGCGGCAATCAAAGAAGAAACTATGAGTTCAAGTGAGTTAGAAGAGAAAAGATTACATGCTATGGAGCAGTTATACGGAAAAGGAGATAATCATGACAAGTGAAACTTCAACGCGTAACTGGTCAAATCTTATTATGCGCTGTGTAATGATGATTCTAGGCGCCCTAATATATACGGTGGGCTTAGATTTGTTTTTAGTACCAAATAGCATCATCGACGGCGGTATAGTTGGTATCTCTTTGATGGCTGCGGAACTATCAGGTATTTCCTTTAGTATTTTCGTAGTACTTTTCAACTTACCCTTTTTATATTTAGGCTATAAAGTAATTGGTAAAGGATTTACCTTGTCTACTTTGTTCTCTATTATATGGATGGCAATATTTTCTACCATTGCACACCGCTTTACACCTATTACAACTGACCCATTTTTAGGGGCAATCTTTGGTGGTATAATCTTAGGTATTGGAGTAGGGCTTATTATTCGTAATGGTGGCTCATTAGATGGATCTGAAATCGTAGCTATTATCTTTGATAAACGGTCCACCTTTTCTGTAGGCGAAATTGTAATGGCCATGAATTTAGTTATTCTTGGAGCAGCGGGCTTTGTATATAGTTGGAATAGTGCCATGTATTCCTTAATTGCTTATTTTATTGCTTATAAGATGATTGATGTGACCATTACTGGACTTGAAGAATCTAAAGGGGTTATGATTATTACCGATGCAGATAATTCCAAGATTATTGCTGATGCATTAAATGCTAATCTTAATCGTGGTGTTACTATTATGTATGGAGAAGGCGGGTATTTAAAACAACCGAAACATGTATTATATTCTGTAGTAACGCGGCTAGAAATTACAAGATTAAAGGATACCGTTTATGAAGTAGATCCTACAGCATTTATTACGATCCAAGACGTACATGATGTCTTTGGTGGGAGATTTACGAAAGGTGGTCATTAAGAGGAAACTATGAGTAATAAGTTAGGTAATACAATAGTAAAAGAAATATTAGATTGGATTTATGCCATTGTATTGGCATTAATTATTGCCATGGTAATTCATATTTTCTTGATTCAACCAACACGTGTATCTGGTGAATCAATGGAGGATACATTACACAATGGCCAATATTTAATTGTAACGAAATGGCATCATATTATGAATGATATGCCCGAATATGGACAAATCGTTATTATTGATAGTCGTGTTAATCGTGTTCGTACATGGGTGGATGATGTAAAAGAACCACTGATGAACTATGCATCTGTTTTTAATAAATCCGCTCAAACAAATGATGTATGGGTAAAACGTGTAATAGGTAGACCTGGTGATGTACTAGAGTTTAAAGATGGTTATGTATGGCGTAATGGAGAAAAATTACAAGAACCATATACAAAAGATACAAAAATGAATTATACTCGGTCTACACCTGTAACAGTTCCTGAAGGTCATGTATTTGTAATGGGGGATAATCGCAATCACTCTAGTGATAGTCGTTTTATCGGCCCAGTTCCTGTTGATCATATTCTAGGATTTGTTTCTTACGCAATTTAATAATCGTGAAAGCCTATCTACGATAAATTTCATCGTAGATAGGTTTTTTATAAGTTAAGAAGGATTAAGTTATGTTGTATCTTGTGAAATGTATACTAAATAAAATTTAGCAAGACGGCTAGGTCGAATCTAAATATATCACTTATCAAGCTTATAGAAAATAAACAATTCAAACAAATGAATTAATATAAATTATAAGTGTAGCTAAATTTAATAAGTAATAATTATTAAAATTGTGGCTGTAGATAATAAAATTATCTATTTTTTTAGACTATAAAATGAAATTTTGTAAAATTAAATTTTTAAAAATGCAGTAATAATCTATGTTTTTGATATAATTTTTATTCATGAAAGAAATTTCATAAAATTTAGTTGTGTAAAATGCTTTACAAAGTTTTGGGGTGGTGGTATATTCACATCAACAGAAAGGCTACGCTACAAAGAAGTGGAGCTAAGATAGATAATTTAGTTGAGGAAACATGGACACTCCTAATACATCTTTCATAGTGATACTACTTATGTAGTGAATGTCTTCTGCAAATATAAATTCTTATTTATAAGAAAGAAGGAATTCATTATGAAAAAACAATTCGCAACAATGTTAGCAGCAACAGCAGTGTTAGGTGTAACAACAGCATTTGCTGCAAATCCATTCTCCGATGTAACTCCAGATAGCTGGGCATACCAAGCAGTATCCCAATTAGCACAATCCGGTATCGTTAATGGTTACCCAGATGGCACTTTCAAAGGCCAAAACAATATCACTCGTTATGAAATGGCTCAAATGGTAGCTAAAGCTATGGCTAACCAAGATCGTGCTAACGCTGAACAACAAGCTATGATTAACCGCTTGGCAGATGAGTTCTCTAACGAGTTGAACAACCTCGGAGTTCGAGTATCTCGCTTAGAAGACCGTGTAGGTAATGTAAAGGTAACTGGTGATGCTCGTATCCGTTATCAAGGTTCTGAAGACAAAGGTGTTTACAAAGCTAATAGTAAATCTTTAACTGACGGCCGTGCACGTGTACAATTCAATGCTAATGTAAATGATAAAACACAAGCAGTTGTTCGTGTAAAAGGTAATTACGAATTTGGTGACTCTACTAAAGGTTCTCAAGCAACAATCGATCGTGCTTACGTAGATCACAAATTTGGTAGCAACGTATCTGCTAAAGCTGGTCGTTTCCAACAAACAATTGGTGGCGGTTTGATGTACGATGATACATTTGATGGTGCACAATTGAACGTAGGTAATGATAAAGTTCAAGTACAAGGTGCGTATGGTTATATGATTGATGGTGCTGCTGATGGCAACTCCAAATCTGATAACCCATCTGTATCCTATGTAGGCTTAAAAGGTAAAGTTGGTAAAGAATCCTCCGTTGGTGGTTTCTACTCCAGATTATCTAGCGGCAACTTGAACCATAATGGTGTAACAGTTAATTCCGATAAACAAGATGTTTACGGTTTCAATGCGGACTTCCGTAAAAATAAATTGTGGGCTGGCGGTGAATGGTTGAAAGCTTCCAACGTAGATAATTCTCAAGCTTGGACAGCAGGTCTTGGCTATGGTAACTACGACATCGCTAAAAAAGGTACATGGGATGTGAAAGGTCAATACTTCAACCAAAAAGCTAACGCTCCAATCGTAAGCTCCACTTGGGATCAAGCATATGACTTAACAAATACATCTAATGGTTACAAAGGTTACATGGCTAGCGTAGACTACGCAGTACAAGATAACGTAGGTTTATCCGCAGGTTATGGCTTCAACTCTAAAGACCAAAGCGGTAATGATCTTTCCGATTTCTACCGTGCAGAATTAAACTACAAATTCTAATTCCCTCACAAACAAAAAAGACTTCTTCGGAAGTCTTTTTTGTTGTATAAAAAATCTATTTATTATCTTTTGTATATAATAGTATATATATAGTAAAATAAATCTATATATAATATAGGCGAGGAAATCGAATTAATTAGTATATAGCTAGCTTTATGACACAATATGTTGTATGAGGTGTTTATGAACTGTTTATGCATAAAATAGCTTTTTTCTAATTAATAGACATATTATTAATTAGAAATACTTAACAATATATATGATAACAAATCTCATTTAATACAAAAAAAGATAAATTTGATATTTTTAATAAAAAAATATATAAAATTTTACTATAAAGGGTTTAAAAATTCTAAATTCTGTTTTATAATAATATATGCGGGACACAAAAAGTTATAAGTGGGACGCTTTAAGACCAA
>CABQQJ010000039.1 GCA_902466275.1 uncultured Veillonella sp.
CAAGTTTATCTGCAAATTCTGGACGACGACAATATATAGTTGTAGTATTTCCAGCTAAAACGGATTTAATAGCAAGGGCCGTCCCCCAACTACCAGAGCCGATAACAACAACATTCATTCTTTAATCCTTTTTAATGCGCTCTACTTTTAACTCATTTCCAGCAAGTAGACGCTTAATATTATCCCAGTGACGTACAATGACAAACAAAGCTGCTAATCCGCCAAAGCCAACAAACCAGAAGGATTCTCCAGTGAAATACATCAGTACTGGTACTAATGCAGCGGCAATGATAGAGCCTAAAGATACAAGTTTAGTGAAGTATACGATAACACCCCATACCAAAAAGCAAATCAATGCTACTATTGGTGAAAGAGCAATAAGTACACCTAAACCCGTAGCAACGCCACGACCACCTTTAAAGCCCAAAAAAACAGACCAGTTATGCCCCATCATTCCAAGAATACCACCTAAGATCATAAACATAGGCCCATAGGGTGAGAGTAGCACTACTCCTGCTGCCCCTTTTAAAGCATCACATAGAAATACAGGTAAGGCTGCTTTAAGACCTATAACACGATATGTATTAGTAGCGCCAATATTTTTAGAGCCATATTGTCGTACGTCTGTATTAAAGAAAAGCTTACCTATAATTAATCCACTAGGAATCGAACCGATAAGATATGATAATACAGCATATACAATAATCATAATATCCATTAGTCTTCATCATCCCGTTTCTTGCCACGTAATACTAAACGAATCGGTGTTCCTTCAAAACCAAAGGACTCACGCAATCGATTCTCTAAGAAACGCATATAAGAGAAGTGAATTAACTCTGGTTCATTTACAAACAAAATAAATGTAGGTGGTTTAACACTAGCTTGCGTCATATAGTAAATTTTTGGAATTCTGCCATTACGAGAAGGTACAGGATTTACTGTTTGAGCATCTTGTAACAATTGATTTAATGTACCTGTAGACACGCGACGATATTGTTGTTCAGATACAAACTTAAGCATATCTGCTAAACGGTGTATACGTTGTTTTGTAAGTGCTGAAGCAAATAGAATTGGAGCAAATTGCAAGAAACCTAATTCATCATAAATATCTTCAGTAAAACGCAATGTAGTTTTATCATCTTTTTCAACAAGATCCCATTTATTAACAACAATGACTACGCCTTTACCCGCTTCGTAAGCGTAACCTGCAATTTTTTTATCTTGTTCTGTAACACCATCTTGAGCATCTAGTACAAGAACTACAATATCAGCACGATCTACTGATCGCAAAGAACGAACAATACTATATCGTTCAACAGCTTCTTCGATTTTAGACTTACGACGCATACCTGCTGTATCAATAAGTACAAACTTTTGATTCTCATGAGTCCAATACGTATCAATAGAGTCTCGAGTAGTACCTGCTACATCAGATACAATTACACGATCTTGTCCTAACAATGCGTTAGTCAAAGAAGATTTACCCACATTTGGACGACCTATAATAGCAACATGAATAGTATCTTCATCATCTACATTAGTGCCAACTGGTGGAAAATGTTTAACAGTATCATCCAGCAAATCACCTAAATTCATAAGATTTTTAGCGGAAATACCAATGGGGTCCCCCAAACCAAGATTGTAAAATTCATAAATATTCGGTTCTTGATTTACACTATCAATCTTATTAACTACGAGTACAACAGGTTTTCCACTAGCTCTAAGAATATTTGCGACCTCTTCATCAGCAGGTACAATACCTTGTTTACCATCAACGACAAATAGAATTACATCTGCTTCTTCAATTGCTAATTCCGCTTGTAGTCGCATCATCTTAGGAATAACATGACTATTGTCAGTAATGAACTCGATACCACCAGTATCGATCATTGTAAACTCACGATTTAACCACTCTGCATCGAAGTAAATACGGTCCCTTGTCACACCAGGAATATCTTCAACGATAGAGATACGTTTATTAACAATGGCATTAAAAAGTGTAGATTTACCTACATTTGGACGGCCTACAACAGCCACTAATGGTTTTGCCATAGTTTCACCTCATTATCTAATCTAATACATTACTATATTTTATCATATTCTACGTATAGTACGCAAAAAGGCTAACCAAGGAAACCTTGGCTAGCCTTATATTAGACAATGAATTATTCAGCGTCTTCTGCAGTTTCTTTTGATTCCATCAATTCAGTCAAAGCCAAACCCAATTTCTTTTCATCTTTGTTAAGAGAAATGATTTTAACTTCAACTTCTTGACCACGATTCAAGTAATCTTCAACTTTCGCATTACGTTGTTTTGTAATTTGAGAAATGTGAAGTAAACCTTGGATGTCGTCATTAACAGCTACGAATGCACCGTAAGCTACTAAACGAACAACTTTGCCTTTAATAACATCGCCAACATGCAATGTTTCTTCAGCAACGTCCCATGGGCTCTTAGATAAAGCTTTTAAGGACAAGGATAATTTATTGCTTTCAGCGTCGAAAGATTGTAATTTAACTTCGATTTCTTGGCCAACGGAAAGAACATCTTCCACTTTTTTGATTTTTTGCCAAGAAATGTCGGAAATGTGAAGTAAACCTTCAATACCGCCGATATCTACGAAAGCACCATAAGGCATGATTTTACGAACGATACCTTTATAGTTTTCGCCAACGTTGATGTTTTTCAATGCTTCAGCTAATTTAGCTTGACGTTCCACTTCCAATACTGCACGACGGGAAAGAACCAAACGGTTTTTCTTTTCATCGATTTCAAGTACTTTAGCTTCAAATTCTGTACCAACCAAGTTGTCCAAGGATTTCACGAAATGAACATCACCTTGGGACAATGGAATGAAACCACGAAGGGATTTAACTGTTACTACCAAACCTGCTGGGATAGCATCAATACCTTTACATACGATAGCTTCATCTTTTTCTTGTGCTTCGATAACATATTGCCAATCTTCATCTTTAGCCAAGCGAGTCATGGAAAGATAAATAGGATTATCTTCTTTGATGTGATTCATGATAACTGCTTTAATTTCATCACCATTTTTTAACACATCTTTGGCAGATTCTGGTGCTGGATAAGAAATTTCAGTTCTGTTCAAAATGGCTTCAGTTTTGTAGCCAAAAGATACATAAGCTCGTTCATCTTCGACTTGAACTACTGTACCTTCTACAACGTTCCCTTTCTTAAATTCTTCTTGACCTTCGGCTGCTAATAATTCTGCAAAATCTTTCATTGTCTCAATGACCTCCTTAATAATCCAGTCGGGAGTCGATGCTCCTGCTGTTACTCCTACCGTCTGTACTCGGTTAAACCATTCCAGTTGTAATTCAGTAGAAGTTTCAATGTGATATGTTGTACATCCAACGTCACGACAAACCTCTGCCAATCGGTTTGTATTGCCGCTGTTCTTACCGCCTATCACTATCATAAGATCTACATTACGTGCTAAGTCAACGGCAGAGTTCTGTCGTTCTTGCGTTGCATTGCATATCGTTTTGAAAATCTTAAGATTCTTAGATTTTTTCTCTAATATCTCTATTATACTGTTAAATTTGAATTGTGAAAAGGTTGTTTGTACAACAACGCCCATTTTTTCCACAACTTGTAGTTTTTGGGCGGATTCTTCATCTTCGATGATTATTCCTTCGTTATTTGCCCATAAATTAATGCTTTTGACCTCAGGATGGTTTTTTTCGCCCAAAATCACCAAAGTCATCCCATCTTCAATGACAGACTTAGCATCTTGTTGTGCTTTTTTTACATGAGGACATGTAGCATCTAAAATATGTAAGCCCTTTTCTTCGGCTTCAGCGTAAATGGCAGGACCTACACCATGAGATCTAATAATCATAGTTCCTTCATCGATATCAGCAACCTCTTGAATGGGGCTTACACCTTTACTTTCTAAACGCCCTACAACTTGAGGATTGTGAATAATAGGTCCTAATGTATAGCTTTTACCATCGCTATTTGCAGCTTCATTTGCCATTTCGACAGCCCGTTTTACACCATAGCAAAAACCATGGTTTTCAGCCAAAATTATTTCCATAAAGTCTCCTCTATACAATTGTTATGATAAGAATCTATCATTCGTTGGATTTCACTTTTAACACTATCATTTACTTTTTGAATTGCTTCTGGAGTCGCTTTAGCTTTTTCAACTGGGATTGGTTTACCAATAATACAAGCCACTTTATTACGTTCCATATTGTGAGAGCCAATGATAGCAACAGGCACTATGCTAACACCTGTTCTAAGAGCAATTGATGCTGCACCATCATGGAATCTACCAAGTTTACCACTTTTTTGACGGTTTCCTTCTGCAAATATGCCTAAAACCTTATTGTCTTTAAGTAGTCCCATGGCATGACGAATAGCAACTTTATCAATAGCACCGCGATTTAACGGAAATGCACCAAGCCATGTACAAAAAAAACGTGAAATGGGATTCACAAATAATTCTTGTTTAGCCATAAAGTGTACATGTCTAGGCAAAGCATAGCCGCAGATAGGGGGATCGTTATTACTTAAATGATTAGGCACCACGATAACAGGCCCTTCCATTGGAAAATTATCGCGACCATATACTTTCAACCCATACCCTACCTTATAGCGAAGCCAAAAAGCGGTACGCCATAACCAGGTAGAAAATTTATTCATGATTGATTGTCTCCTGTACTAAATTCAATATATATGCCACAGTTTCATCGAAATTCATATTACTAGAGTCTACAACTACTGCATCTTCAACGCATACAAGTGGAGACTCTTCACGATTTTTATCCATTTCATCACGACTAACAACATTCTTTTTAATTTCGTCTAGTGTTTGCTCGTTTGATGTACCTTGTACTTCTAACCATCTACGTTTTGCACGCGCATCTACAGAAGCGGTTAAATAAAT
This sequence comes from uncultured Veillonella sp., assembly GCA_902466275.1. GTDB lineage: Bacteria > Bacillota > Negativicutes > Veillonellales > Veillonellaceae > Veillonella. The sequence goes on from CABQQJ010000039.1 coordinate 4,920, forward strand.
TTTTATCTCTGCATTAGGTAATACGACAGAACCGATATCACGTCCATCTAATATAACTCCCCCAACGGCGGCCATCTCTTGTTGGCGTTCTACCAAATATTGTCGAACCCCTTTATAAGAAGCAATCTTAGATACATTTTCATTGATTGGTTGTTGGCGTATTAATGATGTTACATCTTTACCTTTAACAAAAACTTTACATGCTGCTGCACTAGGCTCTAATGTTAAATTTAATGATGGCAATAAAGCTTCTACAGCTTCTTGGTCATTAACATCGATATTACTATCTAGAACGGCCCATGTTACACCACGGTACATGGCACCTGTATCAATATATAAATACCCTAATTCATTGGCCACTACTTTAGAAATACTACTTTTACCAGCCCCTGCAGGACCATCGATAGCAATGGCAATTTTTTTAGTGTTCATAATAACCTCTATTCTTCATCACCGTGTACGGCATGCATAGCCGCCACATAGCCTGTGGAAAAGGCAGCTTGTAAATTATAGCCTCCTGTAAAAGCATCTATGTCTAGTACTTCACCAGCACCATATAAACCACCAATCAATTTAGACTCCATAGTTTTAGGATTAAATTCTTTTAATGAAATACCACCTGCTGTAACAATAGCTTCCGCTACAGGTCGTAATTCCTTAACAGTTACTGTCATATGTTGCAATACATGGCATAAGCGCAAACGCTCTTCCTTTGTAATTTGATTAATTGGTTTAGCCGGATTTAACTCAGCAAGCTTTATAACAATGGGAATAAGATTTACAGGTAGTAAATCCTTCATCCCATTAGCCAATTGTTTTTTAGAATATAAATCAAAATCCTTTTGCAAGCGCTTATCCAATACTTCTGCAGTCAAGGCAGGCTTAAGATTAATTTCAATAATAATTTGAGGATTTTTCTTACGAAGCAACTTACCTACCGTGTGACTTAACGATAAGATTGTAGGGCCCGTAAGACCAAAATGAGTAAACATCATTTCCCCAAATTGTTTTGCTTGTACCTTACTTTTAGAAATTACGGAAACCTCAACATTACGAAGACTAAGCCCCATAATGTCTTTTACCCATGCTTCGTTTGTAACGATAGGTACCAAAGATGGACGAATATCAGTGATCGTATGTCCCACTTTTTCAGCTAAAACATAACCATCACCAGTTGAACCTGTTAATGGATATGATGCACCGCCTGTACAAATGATGGCAGCATCACAAGCATATTGTTCCTTATCTGTTGTAACGCCTACTACGCGATTATCCTTTACCGTAATAGATGTAACAGGTTCATTTAAATGAACTTGAACATTATACTTTTTCAAGATTTTCATGAACGTATTGCGTACTTCTAGAGCGGAATCAGATTCAGGGAATACGCGTCCACCACGTTCTACCTTAGTTTTCAAACCCCAACTATGTAATAGTTCAAGCAAGTCTTCATTACTAAAGCGTTCATAAGCACCGTACAAGAACTTACCATTACCAGGCGTATTTTTTATAAATTCGGCCATATCTGCACTATTCGTAATATTACAGCGACCTTTACCGGTAATGCCCATTTTCTTACCAACCATATTCATTTTTTCCAATAAGATGACGCGTGCTCCTTCACGGCCTGCTATAACAGCTGCCATTAGACCTGCCGCACCACCGCCAATGACTATGATTTGCTTCATGCCTTATCTGTCCCCAATGCTTTTAGCGCTTTTACTTCACGAATTGTTAGTTGACGAGAAGCGCCTCGTTTCACACCACCTAAAGTAAGACCAGCATACGCAATACGTTTTAAATTATGAATGCGGTACCCAAAGTGTTCAAACATACGGCGAACTTGTCGATTACGACCTTCATGAATAGTAATTTCTACTTCATGAACCCCATTGTGGTCATCAAATCCTAAATCTACAAGTGTAGCAGATGCTGTCACACCATCTTCAAGAGGCACACCATCGGCGATAACCTGTAAATCTGTATCATTTACACGCCCCTTAATACGAACTTCATATGTCTTATCAACGCCTTTAGATGGATGTGTAAGATTCTGAGCTAGTTCTCCATCATTTGTTAAAAGCAATAAACCTTCCGTATGTAAATCAAGTCGTCCAATTGGATAGATACGGCGTTTTTCATTTTTAATATAATCCATTACAGTTTCTCGTCCTTGTGGGTCTGTAACAGATGTAATAACACCTTTCGGT
>CABQQJ010000040.1 GCA_902466275.1 uncultured Veillonella sp.
GCGACAAGGTTGTTCTCTTAGGCTCTCAAGGCCATGAAAGTATCTCTGCCCTCGAGATTGCCGCCCTTGCGTCTACGATTCCATATGAAATCTTCTGTGGTTTCTCTGAGCGCGTACCTAGACAATACATATAAAAGGCCCACTATTGTTACTAATAGTAAAGGCTCCATATACAAGAAGCGCAGGTATACATTATCGTATCTGCGCTTTTTATATTTTCAGTTCATATAACACTGATATCATTCAAATTTAGTTTTATAGTAGCTTAGAAAAAGCCCGTAACACATGCAGCGGTCTACATATATTACGGGCTTTTCTGCTCCCCTATACCTAGCGTACTGTAAAGCAGTTACGTTCTTATTGTGAGAGAGAGTATTATATACCAAGTATATAATCTTATGATTGGGAGGGAACCACAATGCATAAGGGGCCCCCTGAACGACAGACGGCATAGGAGAGAGTCAATGTTTGTCTATCCAATCCAGAGGGCTGTGTGTAATTGTTTATTGTGTGTGTTGTTTATTGTGTGTGTTTTATGTGTTGTGTATGTGTGTGTAAGTGTACTTATGTTATGTGTGTATAGTTTTGAGTGCTTAGTGTTCGTTTTTGAAAGGGTTTACTTTACAGCGCTATAGAATAGGAGATCAACTTATTTTGCTACCGTCCCTGTTTTAGCATCCAATACAACGGATATCGGTTTATTTTGTGCATCATGGAATTCTATGGTATATAGTGGTTTACCATTTTGATTAGCAAGAGACCACGCATTAATACCAGTCGCTACCTTGCCAGACTGTACGAAAGCTGCATTAATTGCCACATGTGGAGGTATTACTGTTCCGGCATCAATAGCACTAGCTTCCATAGATGCATCATATGCTTTAGGAGTACCATCAGTTACATTACCAGTAGCCACATCTAGAGTCATAGAATGAGCACCACTAGTATTAAAACCAGCTACTTCATAGATGGCAGTTTTACCTTGAGTTTTGAAGGATACATTAGTGATTTTGGAGTTTCCAAATTTACTTTCGAATTGATCAATTAAATAATTAGCACCAACTACGAAAATACTATTTTGGTCTACTACGCCTTCTTGCTGGTTGGTTGTGCTAGGTTGTGATTTTCTACTTTTAGAGTTTTTTTTTCCTCTTTAGTAGGCTCTTCTTTATCAGCTTTTTTTTCGTCTTTCACAACTTTTACTTTAGGCGCTTTATCTACTGCAGCTTTTTTAGTATTTTTAACTTCTTTATCATGCTTTGCTACAGATTCAGATTTTTTATCGCCACCGCGTACTACTCTTGTTTCACTAGGAGCTTTAGCTACAGATGCAGTTTCAATAGTAGGAACTGCTGCTGCAGGATTTTCTGTACTAGGTACTACAGTTTCTTGAGCTACTGGTGTTTTAACATCTTGTGTAGCTGTTGGAACTGGTGTAGTATTACGAACTGCTGTACCTACTTGATTAGCTTCTGCTACAGGAGCTACCGGAGTTTTAGGTGCAACTGCAGTAGTAGCCACATCTGGAGCCACCGCTACAGTAGGAACTACTGGATCAGTAACTGGTTGTGCTGGAGTCGCTGCACTCGCTGTTTCTTGCGTAACAGGCATTGGAGTTACTGGTTCAGCTGCTGTTACAGCTACAGTGGCACCAAATACGCCAGCCACTGCTAAAGCAATACTACTTTTTAAAATAGATTTTTTCATATTGTCCTCCTTATTAATTCATATACATGCAACTTTACGCATGTATATTTCCAGTCAACTCAATATCATCATGTAAGTTCCAAAACATATATCTAGCATGGACTTGTAGATATATAGTTTGGAAATTTCAGATATAGTTGAGTTTGTCTTTCGACTGGTACACATACTATCGATAGTCTATGAAGTCAAAATGTAGAAGAACCATTAAATGCTTATTTTATAGTGAGTTTAGAATGAATTTATATATAATTCCTATAAAATCCTATGGGATTTACTTTATACTTAAAAATTCCATGAATAACATGTCAAAAGCCGTTTACCCCATATATAAGGGATAAACGGCTTTCAAAATACACGTATTGATATCTAAAAATTCACATTCATGAGCAAACTTTCACAAAAAATACTTCAATACTAGTTATTTTTTTAAGAAAAATAGTATTAAGGCATTTAATTATTATATTCAGAATAAAATAACTAGGCACTATTAAGATATAATAACTAGTCAATCATATATTAGTCATCAAATTTAACAGATAGCAATTTACCGTTCATTGCATCCATACGTACATGTACCTCTTTATTATCTTCTGTACCAAAGCTAACTTTGTACACGATCTTACCTTTATCATAGCGCACAGCCCATTCATTAAGGCTCACAGCTTTACCTTTTGTTTGGGCGTAAGCAAAGTTCACCACAGCTGCAGGCGGTAAGATTTCCCGAGGATCAAACGATTTTTTCTTTAGTGATTTATGGAAGTCCCCTTCGCGTTTTTCAAAGATTTGATTAGTAGCATAGATATACGTTAACTCATATTTGCCAGTTTCATCAAAACCTTCTACATCATACTTAATTTGACCTCCATCCGCATCAAAGGCGATTTCCGTAATTCCAGCATTTGGATGATTTTGGATAAAAGCATTTAATAAACCATTAGCACCTACAATCGCCGCATGGTTGCCATCAACAACTGCCACAGTTGGCTCTACAGCTACTAAAGGGGCTGCACTTGCATTTGGCATGCCAAATGCCGCTGCCAAGGCCAATACAAGGCTACCTTTTACAAAAAATGATCTCATTGGTTCCTCCATATCTCAAACAGTTATCATAACAATATATATACAATTATACACTAAATCAACGCGGTTTATAATCTTTATTTATATAATTAGTGCATATACCTACGCCCTATGATACAATGCACATAGATTCATTTTTGTAACTACATGTGAGCTAACTATGATTTCAATTTACCCCACTATATATCACGAATTTCAATGCAAGGCCAATCGATGCGAAAATACATGTTGTCAGCTGTGGACCATCGATATAGATGAACATACTGCTGAACGTTATCATTCCATGACAGGTTCTCTTGGTAAAAGCTTACGCCAAGCCATCACTGTTGATGATGAAGGCAGTCATTTTATCTTTTCTAAAGCACAACCTATGTGTCCCTTACTCAATGAAAATGGACTGTGTAAGGTTGTACTCGAATTGGGCGAAGAAGGACTTTGCGACCCCTGCCATATGCATCCGCGCTTTTATAAATATATTGAAGACTTAGAGCTATGTGGAGTCGGTTTATCTTGTGAAGCCTCTGTTGAGTTATTAGCTCAAAATAAAACGATAGACTCCCTCCTCTTTACAATTGAGGATGACGATAACGAATTTACTTCTGAGGAGCGATTAACACTTCAGAATGTATTTGAATTATTGGCCTTTGATTTAGATCCTAATTTATTCCAATATGCGCCAAATCCCACAAAGCAGTCTTTCAAAGAATTATTAGACCTATATAAAAAAACGGAACCCATCGATGAAAATTGGACTGCACAAGTTAATACATTATCTAGTAAACTAGACCAACTCACCGCATCCGTACAGACCTATATACAGCAAGAGGATATGAGCCTATTTAACAAAGTGTACCAATATATATTGTATCGCCAAATTGATATGCTATCAGACTATTCCTTGGAATCTATCTTAGCTTATGCAAAGGATGGTACTGACTATATACTTATGGCTAGCGCCTTAGAGGGGCAGCCCTTAAAGCAAATTGCAAGATGGTCACAACAAATCGAATACGACGAAGATAATGTAGAGCTCTTATTACACCATTACGAAGCTCAACTAGGTTAATGAGCAAAAAACCGCAAGATATGTATCTTGCGGTTTTAATTCTTATCACAATATATTATTTAAATAATGTATGGACAAAGCGAATCCATTGAGGCAATGCTGATATAGATAATAATGCCACAATAAACATAACAATATAAGTCTTAACGATGCCTAGTCCAACATAACGTCGCATTAATTGAGCTATAATAAAGACAGCATAATATTGGCTAAACATCGTAATAAGATATGCCATATCCCCAACATATTTTTGAAGGGATAGAGAGAAGAAAATAATCCCTATTATATGGACTAATAGTAATACAACCGTGCGAAGTGCATTTGTATAAGCTATGCCATATATATAATTGCGCAGCACGCCGCTATAAGTACCACGACCCCCTAATAAAATAAGTAAGCGCCATATGACAAATGAACCGATGATAATTTGAAAAATCAAGAATGTAGAACTTGCTAGAGTGCTAACTAAATCAAAGTGAGTTAACCCAGTAATCCGTTTAATCCCAAGCAATGGAGATATAACTTTCACCATAAACGGTAAGCTATAGGTCATTATATATAATACAATAGTAGATACAACTAGATTCAGAATGGCTCTCGTATAAGATCCGTAATTGATAATATTTTGAAATGATTGTTCGCTAAGTTTGGTAAATAAATGTAATATATCCTTATACCATGTCATAAATGCTCCTTTTAGTTTAAAACTAGTAAAAAAGGACGAGTCATAGCTCATCCTAGATATATCATATGTATTTTATCGAGTCAACATATAAATCCATTCAAACACGTGTGCTACCAAAAGAGCAATCAACATTAGAATCAGACCTTCATAAGGGGTCCCATTAATACATGCTCCCGCAATACGTCCCATAGTTTGTAACAATAATACGGTACTTAAAATACATAGCACAATCATACAGAAGCCAATGATCGCTTGCAGTATTAATGGTACCGAAGTTAGAATCAGCATAATCCCTGCTGTAAAAGTAATCAGTGCCACAACAAGTTGAGCAAATGACATGATATGCAAAATACCGGTTGTAACAGTTCGAACATAGAATTTACGCTGTTGAGCAACCGCATAGACTATAATGATACATGCCATGAAAATAACTTTTCCGATTACCCATGCAAAGCGACCCATATTCCAAAATTCTCTAGGACTACCCATCTGTTCCAAAAAAAGTTGTATTTCATGTTGACCTACTGGAAGAGATAGTGATTCCCACCTTACCAATAACGAAGAATTACGTATAAACGCACGTATAGCATCTAAATATACGCCTTCACCTACAATAGTAAATTGATAGCATATAAGTGTTAATAGCAACATTCCTATGAGTTGCCCATAGGCAATATCAAAGTGATACATACGAGGATTATTCTCTTCAATAGGGTTTAATAAACGATAGATAAACTGCATTAAACCCACCATCATAGGTATCACCACCTTTTACACAATATACATACATAACATTCAAGTTTAAATACTATAACATACAACACACCAAAAGGAACTATAAAAAATAGTTCCTTTTCATTTTCCGTTCATCATTATAGCACAAAACAGACATCTTTTCATACTTTAATTATCCCAATGTAATGGGTCTTTCCAGCCTTTTTCCTTATAAAATACAGAGAAAAGCTATTAGAAGATTATATATAATCAGCTAATAGCTTTTTAGTAGAAAAGGGCTGTTTTATTACAGCCCCTTTCATATTTTTCATGTTATGTAATTATCTGGAAGTAGCAAGTGCTATCATGCCAATCAAGATACCTAAAACGATTATGGGAATTAAACTCGTAATAATAGAAATGCCAAAAGTTGCTAAATGGGATTTATTAATTTGGCGACTCAATAATGTTAAGCATACCCAGAATGTATAGACTGCAAAAGCTATCGTTGCGAATATAATAATAATTATCCATACGATACTACCTACTGTAGAATCAGGATTAGATCCTAGTAGCAACAAAAATGGCAATGATAGTAATAGAAAGCCAATGAAATATACTAAGCCCATAATCTGATTATAAGCTTGTTCGTACCACATGATTTTTAACACAGACTCATATGTAGTATGGGCATCAAATTTATTGGCGACCCAAGAGAAAATCGCAGAATAAATAGCAATACCAATAAAAGCAAATAGCAAGCCAACCGCTAGGCCTAATAGGCCGATCCCAGAAAGAGCAGTCGCACCAGTAAGTGCAACATTAAGTTTATCTACAAATATCATACCCACAAGAGCAGGTAGAATATTTGAAAATACGAATGCCACCAATGCCAAAGCTACTGTAGCATAGAACCCTTTTCGACAAGATCCATGCTCTACAATCTGTGGAATACCACGTTTAAAGGGAGCTACCATAAGCTGCCAAATATCTGAATACCATTTTGTTTCCATAAAACCTCCAAAACACCTATATTTTTCTAATCGTAACACAAACTATATTTAAACCGTCATGGACAACATTATACCTCCCACACCAAAGATGAAGGATACTATGTAAAAAGAAATACCCGTTATCCAAAGATTTAGACCAAATTGCTTAGACATGAGTTGTGCCATAATAAAAACATTAATTAGCTCCATGGTGCTTAATCCACCCGAACCACCACGAATACGTAAATCTAAGAAAAGATAAACAGGTGCCGCAATAAGTACAAAAATTAAATGAATCCAACTAGCAATACAGCTATTCAAAAGTAAGTCTGCCACTAGTTGCTTATAGGTAACCTGCCCCTTAAAAACTTTAAAAATACCATATAAAATACCAGAAGTTACAAGAACAAAGGCTACAATTCCAAGTATATATCCAATAATAGGAAGCGCCTCTAGCTCTACAGGACTTATGACCTCCCAAATAAAGGTTTTAAATAAAGGACTCTTTGGAAAAATCAACATTAATACGTATAAACCTAAGTCAGTTATAATTAATGATCCCACAGCAAGTAGTAACATATTTTTTATGGTCACTAAATGCATCCATTTTTCTATATATAAACCAAACAAACCATTCATAATACTATACCTTATAACTTTTCACTTTTAATTAATTGATTCCCTTCAAAATAATAATTATGGTCAAGACCTTTCATCAGCAACCTCTAATTTATTAATGATAACCATATCAAGTCTCCTTTTTATTTAATCTGATAATATATTATACTATATAATCTAACTTTTAAGATATTATTTTAGCCTATTATAACG
>CABQQJ010000041.1 GCA_902466275.1 uncultured Veillonella sp.
GTAAAAAATGGCTCTAAGGTAGAATTTACTGTTGACTCTAAGCCAGGTCAAACTTTCACAGGCTATGTATCTGAAATTGCAAAAGGGACTAAAGGGAATATGGGTGTTACAAGTAATAGCGTAGTGTATTATACTGTGAAAGTATCAATTCCAGCTGATATTTCCTCGAATTTCTTGCCATCTATGACTGCACGTGCCACAATCTTTGGCGATGATATTAAGAATACCCTTGTTGTACCATTAACAGCGGTACGTACTGATAAACAAGGTGAATATGTATATGTCATCAAAGATGGTCAACCTGTTAGAACTGCTGTATCTACAGGTGTAACGGGTGATACAAATGTTCAAATCTTAAGCGGCGTTTCCGAAGGTGATGAAATTATTGTTAGTGGTGATGTAACGAGCCCTAAGAATAACTCTCATGGACCATTTTAAGCGTAGGTGAACTATGAATCAGTCAGTTATTGATATTCAAAGTATTACAAAGACCTATGTAAATGGTAAGTTAACGGTTCCCGTTCTACATGGTATAGATTTACAGGTACAAAAAGGTGATTTCGTGTCTATCATGGGGCCTTCTGGTTCTGGTAAGTCTACCTTTATGAATATCCTTGATGGCACCTACGAAGCGACGAGAGGCACTATCGGTAAAGGTGAGACCGTTCGCATTGCTCATTTTAAACAAGAGCTACCTGACTTCGATGAAGATATGCGCGTTCTCGATTATATTCGTGAGGACCACTCTTATATGGTACTCGGTGATGGATCTACATTGAGCGCAGGACAAATCCTTGAGCGATTCCTTTTTACCCCAGAATTACATGGTGTACCGATTCGAAAACTCTTCCGATCTGGAACGTCGTCGTTTATACCTCTTAAAATTGTTGATGAGCGCTCCTAACGTATTATTGCTGGACGAACCGACGAATGATCTTGATATTCCAACATTGGAGGTATTAGAGGATTTCCTTGACTCCTTTAGTGGCGTCATCATCACCGTTTGCCACGATCGGTACTTCCTAGACCGCGTAGTGGATAAACTGTTTGTCTTTACCGGCGATGGGCATATTGAAATCGTTCATGGCTCGTATTCTGACTACAAAGATGCTCTTGATGAAAGTAGTGGCAGCAAGCGCCCATTCTATATGCCAAATGATAATATACCGGCTAATTCCAAAGCGGTACGAGCTGTAGAAGGTGGAGAGGCTGATAGCGATGACTCTGTTGATAATCAATCAAATACGTCAGATATCTTTGGAAATGACAATGTAGTAGCTGTTGGTGAAACAGATACTTTCAAAGCAATACTAAAGAAGGGCCTCAATAAAGCAGAGGAAGCGGAGTATGCCAAAATTATGGATGAATTGCCTAAGCTAGAACATTTAGTGAAGGGCCTCGATGTTATGATAAGCCAAGTGGCTACTGATTATGAAAAAATGCAGTCACTGATGGAGGAACGAGAAGAAACACAGGCCCAAATAGATGCGCTCACTGAACGGTGGATGGAATTAGAGGAACGCCTATAATTCCTTTTATCATGCCATTTTTTAATATCTGCTATGCAAAGGAATTACGTGTAAGTTTATTGATAAAACTCACAATGTATAGTATAATTTCTACGATTAACGATAACAACGTTACCTAAGTAGGAGGAACTCATGAGTAAGTACCAATTTTTAGACCGTCGCGTGCCAATTGAAGACGGAAATATTGCATTAGTACAAGATTTAACTAAATGTAAAAACTGCTCCTTATGTCGTAAAGCTTGTGCTGTAGACATGGGTGTATTTGATTATTATGATTTAACAACTAATGGAGATCATCCAATTTGTATTCATTGTGGTCAATGTGCATCTATTTGCCCGTTCGATTCCATTAATGAACGCTCTGAAATTGATGAAGTAAAAGCAGCTATTGCTGACCCTAATAAAATCGTCATTTTCCAAACTGCGCCTGCCGTACGTGTTGGTTTAGGCGAGGAATTTGGCCTTGAGGCTGGTACGTTTGTAGAAGGTAAAATGGTGGCTGCTCTTCGTAAATTGGGTGGCGACTATATCCTTGATACAAACTTTGGTGCGGACATGACTATCATGGAAGAAGCATCTGAGTTATTAGAACGCGTTATTAATAGTGATGCAGTATTGCCTCAATTCACATCTTGTTGTCCTGCTTGGGTTAAGTTTGCGGAAACATTCTATCCAGAATTCTTGCCAAACCTATCTACGGCTAAGAGCCCAATTGCTATGCAAGCGCCTACACAAAAAACATATTTTGCTGAAAAAATGGGCCTTGATGCAAAACAAATCGTTGCCGTTGCAGTAACACCATGTACAGCTAAGAAATTTGAAATTCGTCGCGATGAAATGAATTCCTCTGCGGAATACTGGGATACACCAGAAATGCGCGATACAGACTACTGTATTACTACACGTGAACTTGCAAAATGGTTACGTGCAGAAGAAATCAACTTTGATGAATTAGAAGATTCTGCATTTGACCCATTGATGGGTGAAGCTTCTGGTGGTGGTATCATTTTCGGTAACACTGGTGGCGTTATGGAAGCGGCTATGCGTGCGGCTTACAAATTAGCAACTGGTGAAGATGCACCTCAAACATTGATCCCATTCGAAGCCATTCGCGGTATGGATGGTGCTCGTGAAGCAGACGTAGTGATTGGTGATAAAACATTACATGTAGCGGCTGTTCATGGTACAGGTAACTTGCGTAAATTCATCGAACGCATGCGTGCAGAAAATATCCATTATGACTTTATCGAAGTAATGGCTTGTCGTGGTGGCTGTATCGGTGGTGGTGGTCAACCACGCGTTAAATTACCGATGGCTGATAAAGCTCGTGAAGCTCGTATTGCGTCCTTGTATACTCGCGATGCAGAGGTACAAGTGAAAGCAGCTTGTGATAATCCAGATATCCAAAAATTATATGCTGAGTTCTTTGATGGCAAACCTATGAGCCACAAAGCACATCATATGTTACATACTACCTTTGTAAATCGTTCTGAAGATTTAGGCCCTAATGGCGCTTGTACGCCTGCTACATGCCCTACATCCGTACCTAATTTGAAAAAGGCGGCAGAGGCGGCTAAAGCGGCAGCGGAAGCTAATAGCTAAGAGTTGATGGTTATTAGTTAATAAAAAGCATAAAGATAGCTAAGAAATATATAGCAGATAGTTGATATGTTAGTCAGCTATCTGCTTTTTTATCTATTTTATATAGTGGAAATATGGTCAATAAAAGTTTTCACAGATGTAGATTCTATATATGCCATATACGCATAGGGGTTAAAATATAGAGATTGGTAAATTGGTTTAGGAATTACCTGTAGTATGCTATAATTAAATTGTTATTATAGAAGCAATCAATACTGGTTCGGGAGGATCTTCATGGCTTTTAAATTAAAAGGAAAAGAAGAAAAATTTTTCAGTATTTTAGAAAATCATGCTGCTCTTACATATGAAAGCGCAGAGATGATGGAACGTGTGTTTAAAGGCGAAATCTCTAAAGAAGAGGCTTTTCTTGAAATTGATACAAAGGAAAAAGCTGCCGATGAATTAGTAAACGAAACTGTAGAGCGTTTGCGTAAAACATTCATCACTCCAATGGATCGTGAAGATATTCAGCTCTTGATCGACCAATTGGATACTACATTGGATAATATCAAAGAAATCATGGATAAAATGGTTATGTACCACGTTGGTAAGCCAAGTGATGGTGCTATCCGTATGAGTGAAATCGTTGTAAAATGCGTTAAGCATATTAATAAATCTATTGGTTATATGGGTAGCCTTAAAAAGGACCATGTGAAGGTAGAAGGCCGTGTACACCAAGTATTGAAACTTGAGTCTGAAGCGGATAATATTTACCACGAAGAAATGGCTAAACTCTTTACTGAGTGTACAGATCCAATTGAAATTATCAAATGGAAGGAAATCCTTAGCGCTATGGAAGATGTAATCGATGGCTGCGAAGATTTGGTTGGTACATTCCGCCGGGTAGTATTGAAGTATGCTTGATGCTCATTATTTAGTATGGCTAGTTGTATTTTTAGCATTAGCCTTTGACTATATCAATGGCTTTCATGATACGGCGAATGCCATTGCCACATCCGTTTCTACACGAGCTATTGAGCCTAAAAAGGCAATTATGATGACCGCTGCTCTCAATTTTTTGGGTGCAATGGTTAGTACAGGTGTTGCAAAGACTATCGGTGGTGATATAGTAATGTCGCCATCTCTTATCGATAGTGGTATTATTTCTGCAGCCCTTATCGGTGCCATTACATGGAATCTTTTAACTTGGTATTGGGGAATCCCAAGTTCCTCATCCCATGCTTTGATTGGTGGTATCATCGGTGCTGTGGGTTGGTCTGTAGGATTTGACGCATTGAATGAGGCGGGGATTTTAAAAATCTTTTTGTCTCTTATTTTATCTCCGATTGTAGCCATGATTGGTGGCTATATTGTGATGAAAGTATTGTTGCTTATTTTCGGTAGATTTTCTCCGATTGCTTTAAATGATCGATTTAGATCCATGCAAATTGTATCAGCAATTATGATGGCATTTTCTCATGGCTCTAATGATGCACAAAAAGCGATGGGGATAATCACATTAACCTTACTTAGCGGTGGTTTCATCGATACATTAGATGTACCGATTTGGGTAAAACTTTGTTGTGCTACTGCAATGGCTATGGGTACTGCTGTAGGCGGTTGGAAAATTATCTCTACAATGGGAACCAAGATTTTCAAACTAGAAACTATTAATGGGTTTGCTGCTGATTTAAACTCTGCTATTACTATTTTTACAGCTACATTCTTACATTTGCCTGTAAGTACTACACACGTAGTAAGTGGTTCTTTACTAGGTGTGGGCTCTTCTAAACGTATTAAAGCCGTTAACTGGGGCGTAGCAAGATCTATGGTTATGGCTTGGTTTGTAACGATTCCATTATCTGGCATCGTTGCCGCTATTGCTTATGAAGTAGGTCACTTACTATTTGGCTAATTCATATACTTTTTATTATAGTAAAAAAGACTGCAAACGCAGTCTTTTTTGTTTATCAAAATATTCTTGCTATATTGTCATATTTATAAATAATTTGCTTTTCTATTTTAAAATTCTATTTACTATATATGTACGTGATAGTATCTAAATAGTCTAAAAATATAGAAATAAACTGGTTTGTAAATACTATATTCTATAAAAGAGATTTATCTATATTTGGCAACATTAATGTTACAATTCAAGTTGAATAGGGAAAAATACTTATAAATATGTGTTTTGTTGATTATGCATTTTACTAATAAATGAAGTTTATTACTAATTTATAGGCTGTTAAGAGGTTGTTTAAAGTGAATGGCTATTGCATACTTATGTATACGAGGTTATACTATCGGTAGAAGGAGTTTTTCAAGTGAAAAGTGAGGTATGTATATGGCATGGGGTGGATCTAGACGCGGTGCCGGGCGCCCACGTAATCCTATTAAACGTATTGGTAGAACCTTTCGACTCAGTGATGAAGAGTTTCTTTCGCTAAAGCCATTGATCATGGCTATTAAGGCAAATAATGATAAACGATATAGGCAACAATATAGTCGAGAAGTATAAATAATCAGGCATTGTCACAGCATATACAATTTAATACATTTTAAATCTATTTTACAATAATTCATTATTTCTAAATCTTTCAACTACAACACATCTTTACTCTCTAAACAATATGCTGTGTGCAATACAAGTAGTACGAAAAGGTCCCAATTCATTTGAATTGGGACCTTCTTCGTTATATATAATATACAAAACATATTACATATATTACTCTATATCTTGTTATATTAAATTAGTCTACTTTGATGCCGTGAATTTCTTCGGCTAAACGTTTTAGAGCATCGACGGTACGTACACCAGGTGTGATTTCAGAAAGTTTTACACGAATGAAGTGACCTTCTTTAACGGCTGTGATGTCTTGAAGTTGAGGGTTAGCCTTGATTTTTTCAATTTTTTGTTGGAAATCATCGTCGTTGCGGATAGAATTGCCATAGTCAGCGATAATAATATAATCAGGGTTTTGTGCAATTACTGTTTCCCAAGAACCTTTAGCCCATGTTTTATCAACGCCTAAGCCGCTCATTACATTATCAGCACCGATAAGTTTTAAGATGTTAGTAGTATAACCTTCGAATGCTGTGAATGGTTGACCGTCTTCAGAGTCATAAATGAAAATGCGTTTACGAGGTAAGTCTTTTAGTTTATCCTGGATAGCTGCCAATGTTTTACGTTGACCTGCAACCCATTCTTCAGCTTTAGGTTTTACGCCGAAAATCTCACCCAATTTAATCATGTCGCTGAAGTTGGTTTCTAGGTCAGCCTTAGTAGATAACATGGATTCAGGGATCCAAATATTAACCTTTTGGGAAATCATTTTATCTGCAGGAATGGCTCGTTTGCTGAAAGAATCAGGCCATCCTGTAGCAAAGTCAGGCTTTACGGACATAAATACTTCATAGGAAGGCCATTTTTCAGATAATACTTTTACTTTGTCGTAAGCTGCTTGTAAAGGTGGGTAGATTTCTTCTTCTTTGAAAGCGGTCCCAGCCATTTTGTCTTCAAGTCCTAATTGTAACATCATTTCCGTTGTTGCTTGGGACATGGACACGGCATGAGTTGGGGCGGATTTTACGGCAAAGTCTGTTTTTGTACCGTCAAATGTTTCACTCCACGTTACAGATTTGCTATTGTCAGCTGTGCTTTTTGTTGTGTCAGAACCACAACCAGCGATAGCAAATGTGGCACATGCCATAGCAACTAATAACAATTTTTTTGACTTTCTTAATTTTTGAAAC
>CABQQJ010000042.1 GCA_902466275.1 uncultured Veillonella sp.
GATGTAAAAACAGAATCCATTATAAGTGCAGCTATCCAACGTTTGATGAAAAATAAGATTGTTATCATTATTGGACATCGCTTACAAACTATGCATTGGGCATCTAAGCTATATGTCTTGAAAAATGGATTAATTATTCAAGAAGGTTCTTATCATGACCTACTTCAAGAAGATGGTTATTTTAAAGAACTTGTTACATCTGGCTTAGGTCAATTTTCAGCAACTCTTGAAGAACCGTTGTATATTGGAAAACAATTTGGTTCAGAGAATACATTGGGCATAGATACACCTATCAATGGCATAGAGCATTTTGTTAAATCTGTTAAATATACTGAGACTTTTAAAGATAATGCAAAAGGTTCTAATATGGGCATACAAGGTTGGAAGTTGTTGTTTTCTGTATTAAATCCCGCTAAGTGGTCATTAGTATTAGCTTTGCTATTTACGTTCTTAACAGTGTTCATGAATGTTGGGCTTTTAACAGTATCCTCTTGGCTATTGGCATCTGCCGCATTGCAACCAGGGCTCACTTATTTAAGTCTTGCAATCGTAGGAGTTCGATTCTTCGGTGTTAGTCGTGCTGTATGTCGTTATTTTGAGCGCTATACATCTCATCGCATGGCATTCCAAGGACTCTATGGCTTGCGCTTGTGGTTTTATGCTCATTTGGAACCATTGGCACCTGCTATACTCAAACGGTTTGGGGCGGGTGATATGTTGGGACGCATCATGGGGGATATAGAGGTATTACAATTCTTCTACTTGCGCACTTTGATCCCACCCGTAGCAGCCGTTGCCTTGACTATATTGATTGCATATGGAGTTTCTACAATTGACAATAGTTTGATTATACCTATTCTTTTGTCGGCCTTTGTTTTAGGTGTAATAGTACCTTTGGTTGTTTATTCGTATAATAAAGAATCTTTACGTACGATTGGGCCCCAACAAGGTGATTATAAAGCGCTTTTAAGTGATACTATGGATAGCCTGGAAGATGTGATTAGTTATGGCAACGAAGACATGGTATATAAGCGTATTCAGCATATGATGCGCAATGTAGATGCTCAAAAAGGTACTATTGAGCGGGGCATGAATATGGGTAATACACTATTCATAGGCGGTGTTCAGTTAACTGTAGTTATTGTAGCTATTATGGCTTCTAATGCGTTAACAGGTGCTTGGGCTAGTGTTATGGTAGCGGTGGCTGCCATTGGCACACAGGCTTGGTTTGAAGCGTTACAGCCTATGATTGCTGCTGTTCATCATGGTGCAGAAAGTAAAGTTGCCACAAGTCGTCTCATGGCTCTCAGTAATGAACCGATATCTATTGTAGAACCTATATCACCAAAATCATTTAATCCTAATGAGGATATTATTTTTACAGATGTATCCTTTGGTTATGATGAATATCGCCATATTTATGAGAATCTCAGACTACATATTCAACAAGGGGAATCCATTGCTATCGTAGGTGCTAGTGGGTCTGGAAAGACGACATTGTTTAATATGCTTGAGAGGTTATATGATTATGGTGGATCCATTCGTATAGGCTCGGTGGAGTTGAAAGATATTTCAATTGATACTTGGCGTAATGCATTGGGGACTATAACTCAAGATACGTATATTTTTAATGCTTCCTTTAAGGATAATATACTACTTGCAAGACCTGAAGCTTCTATGGAGGATTTAGAGCTAGCCATTAATCGTGCATCATTGCGATCGGTAGTTGAAAAATTACCAGAAGGTATGAATACGATTGTAGGGAGTGGAGGGCAAGGTTTGAGTGGTGGCGAACGTCAAAGAGTTGCTAGATTGTTCTTACGCAATCCTAAAATTATTTTATTAGATGAACCTTTAGAGGGTTTAGATCAAGTAACACGAAAAGCCTTGCATCGTGATTTGATGCATTATGTAGATGGTAAGACATGTCTATATATTACGCATCAATTGGAAGGTTTAGAACAAATGGACCGGATTTTATTTATGGATAAAGGGCAAATTGTTGAAGATGGAACGTATGAAGAGCTAATGGCGCTTAAAGGTCGTTTCTATGAATACTGTTATTTATCCATGGCAAGTATTCAATAAAACTAAATATCATTTAAAGTATCTATTATTAATGCTTAATTATAGATTTGGACAATGTTTAATATTACGTTGCAATTTAAGATCTATTATGAATATTAAATTATAATACGACTAATGTTTAACTACATTAATAAGGCCCCTTTTACTATGCAAAAAGGGGCTTTAATTATATTTATATTTAATAGTATATGTAGTATACTTTTATCGATAAATCATGCAATATATGGTATAATTTTTGTGTTAAGAGCTATTATTTCACCCTTGGAGGGGTTATGACTAAAATCTTCACCAAATTACGAGCTTTGGTGGATGAAGCATTATCTGATCGAGATGCGGTGGTGGATAAGGCGCCCGTATTAGAAAAAGCACCTTTAGAACAAGATTTGTTTGACCATCGCTTATTATATATAGAAGAAGATATGGTTAATCGCATGTTGCGTGCCGCTCTTCGTAATCATTGGTTCTTTTATGCTGTAACATTTGAATTTGAACCAAACAATCAAATATTCCTATCCATTATTACAAAATGGGGGAATGTGATTAATGTGGAATTCACCTTAGAGGATTTATGGTTTGATGATTATTCATCATCTTTTGCAATTCGACTTGATACAAATAATATAGATACAGGTGGGTTTATTTTGAACTCTATTTTACACTTGTTGGGAAACTGGTGTCTCAGTCTTTTTGGTATATTCTTTAACCCTATTGCATTGGGCGAAAAAGGATCTACCGTACGCTTTGAGAAGAAAGGGATTATCCAGTTTGACTTATTGCCTAATACACAAGTGAAAAAATTCATACCTATGCCTGAGCGCCATATTGGTAGCAATGGACCTGTTTTGTTGGGAAACCCGCGTACCAGTCAATCTGTGTTGCAGTTAGATTACTATGCGTTCCATGATCCTGTAGATACTTTTACGGTGCCTGATGTGCCGACTCGCACTAGCTGGCTTCGTTCTATTGATATTGCAGCAGTTCTTTTGTTGCCAATTGGTGTATGGATTACATTTATTATCTTGCATCACTACTTACCGACAGAAACATTGGAATTTTCATTCTCTACGTACTTTTTAATTTCCTTAGGGATTTTTATCATTTCCTTCTTGGTTATGAATATTCCTAGATATCTGTATATGTACTTTGATTCTCGGAAACAGTGGCAAAGTGCCTTTGTACATAATAATATTAAGATTCAAATGCGCAAATTACATCGTCGTATTTTCATGCAGCAAGCTACACTCACATCTGATTGTGACGAATGTACTGCTAATGAAAGCCAAGAGCGAATTAAACACCTTTTGTTGCAAATTCGCGATAAACGATTCCTTGCAAATCGACTTAAAATTGCAGATGATGATAGAGCGCGTAAACAAAAGGTTAAGTTTATTATTGCATATATAGGTTGTACTTTGATTGAGTTGATGTTGTTAATGAACTAATGTTGTAAAAACAGAAGACATAATAAAAACGTATCTCTTTGATATGTACTCTCTTTACTGGTTGTCCAGTAAAGAAGGTATATATTACTTATAGAGATACGTTTTTTATTGTAGGGTGTTAATTTTTAATTATCGCTTTTTGCGTCGCTTACGAACTGTTTTTCGACCTTCTTGTTTTTTGTTAGATATAGGTGGCTGTATTGGTTCATAAACTGTCCGATTTACATTCATAAATGGAGGGTTACCATATTGATTAGGCTCAGGTTGTCCTGGTAATACCCAGAATAGGAAGCCGATGAGCCATATAAAAAGCTCTAGCATGTAATTGAATGGAGATACGGCAGAGTAGGTATTGATGAAAATCATGATTACAGACCAGAGGATTCCTGCCCATGCATTGAAGCCGATGTCGTGAATACGACGGCCAAATAAGACACAAGATAAAGGAAAGAGGGTTGCCAGTAAGAGCCAAATAATGACCCTAGTCAACCAATATGCTGGTAGTGATACAACAAAGTCCAAGAATATGTTATCGATGTAGTGGACAATATGAAATAAAATCATTAAAGCGATGAAGCATATGATAAATTGTAGTCGATTTAACCGTCCTGTTAAGTTAAAAATCGATAAACCCATGCGACGTCCTTGGAATGCAATGAGCAAACCGATGGTACATATGAGCAGTGTTCGTAATACAACATAAAGTAAATCCATAAGTTCCCCTTTATTTATAGCTTATAGTTGAGTTAATTCTGGCAAGACTAGCTCAAATGCTACACCTTGTTTCATAGATTTTACAGTATCTACTGTGGCTTGAATCGCCTTGGTAGTAAAATTCATTGCTAACTCTGCCGCATCATAAGGTGAATATCCCCTCATTACTGCACCTGATAATACAGCAGTAAAAATATCTCCTGTCCCTGTAGCTTTTACAGGAACCAGAGGTATAGAGTATGTTTTTAAAAAGTCTGTAGGTCCATCATAGACCGCAATAACAGCATGTGTTTTCGATGGGACGCTGGTCATGATAACCATTTCAGGGCCCATGTGATGTAATTGTTTACATCGCTCACGTAATTCATCTTCGCTAATAGGATTTGTTGAGAATGGAATATCTAATAAGAAGCATGCCTCAGTATAGTTTGGCTTTACGATGTGGGCCTTAGATACAAGTTGGCGCATAGCTACAACCATATCAGGAGTATAAATGGAATAGAGGCGACCATCATCGGCCATTGCGGGATCGACGATAACCATCTGACCATTAGAGGCAAATCGATCGATTGCTTCTTCAACGAGGTGAATTTGTTCTGGTGATGCCAAGAATCCACTTACGATAGCGTGAAAGTCAATTTCGTTTTTATCCCAGCAGTCCATAAAATCTCTCATATGAGCAGATAAATCAACGAATTCATAGTGTGGATACTCTAAGTGATTGCTTAGTACCGCTGTCGCCAAAGGAACCGCCTGACAGCGCATGGCACTGATGATAGGAATCATAACGGTAAGGGCACAGCGTCCGATAGAGCTCATGTCTTGAATTGTTAAAACTCTAGGTACTGCTATCATAGACACCTCCAAATAATCATATATTTTATTGTACGTTATGTGAGCCTTTCTGTAAATGTAATGATGTTAATCATGAAATTAACTTCATAATGTAGTATAATAAAACGGATAGACTTTTAATGGAGGATAGTGAAATGACAAGGTATGTATTTCGACGCCTAGGTGGCGCAATCATAATCTTATGGGTCATCATTACCGTAACATTTGCATTAATGCATGCGATACCTGGTGGGCCTTTTACAACAGAAAAGAAATTACCGCCTCAGGTGAAAGCAAGTATCGAGGCTAAATATCATCTCGATGATCCTGTATGGAAACAGTATGGAGATTATTTAGGTGGCGTCATTACAGGTGACTTGGGCCCATCATTTAAATATGAAGGCCGTAGTGTAAACGATATAATTGGTGATGCATTCCCAATTTCCGCACAGCTTGGTTTATTATCTTTAATGGTAGCTATAGTTGGTGGTATTACAGCTGGTGCGATTAGTGCCATGAGACCTAATAGCATTGTAGATTATGCGGTAACTGTATTATCTACAATAGGGATTTCGGTACCAACATTTATTATCGGTGCTGTTCTTGTGTACATAGTAGGCTTTGAATTGGGATGGTTCCCGGTAGCCTTATGGCGTGGCCCCTCTTACATGGTGTTACCTGTGTTGACATTAGCAGCGCAACCGATGGCATTTATTGCTCGTTTAACGCGCAGTGGTTTACTTGACGTGTATCAACAAGAATACATTCGTACAGCTCGCGCAAAAGGTCTAGGTTCTTGGACCATTTTGACACGTCATGCCCTTGGCAATGCAATTTTGCCAGTTATTACGTACTTAGGTCCATTGGCAGCTAGTTTGTTAACAGGCAGCTTTATCGTAGAAACAATTTTTGCGATTCCTGGTCTAGGTCAGTATTTTGTAACATCTATTTATAACCGAGACTATACGGTTATTCTTGGTATTACGATTTTCTATAGTGCGCTTGTAGTATTTCTTAATATTTTGGTGGACATGATTTATCCATTAATCGATCCACGAGTTACAACGGAGGAGGGGACAGATGAATAAGGAAGACTTTTTACCTATTGAACGAGCCCCTCAAGAAGAGATTACTAGCTTTATAAAACGTCCTAGTAAATGGGAACGATTTAAGGTAAATCGTTTAGCTGTAGTTGGTGCAACCATCATTATTGTGATGATGGTACTTGCTATTCTAGGTCCACTTATTTCACCTTATACCTATGCGGACCAATCCTTAATTGATGCGAACCAAAGTCCAAGCTTTAGCCATTGGTTTGGTACGGATACATTGGGCCGTGATATCTATACACGTGTTATGTACGGCGCTCGTATTTCCTTAACCATTGGTTTTGTAGCAGCTTTTATTAATCTTGTGATTGGCGTTGCCTATGGCGGCATTGCGGGTTATATAGGTGGCAAGGTAGACCGTATCATGATGGGGATCGTAGATGTTTTGTACGGTATTCCACTTTTACTATACGTAATCTTATTGATGGTTGTACTTGGACCTGGGCTAATCTCTATTTTTGTAGCGTTGGGGATTGCGTATTGGCTTAATATGGCCCGTATCGTACGTAGCCAAATTTTGAAAGTTAAAAACGAAGAATACATCATCGCTGCAGAAGCTATGGGTATTCCAAAGCATCGCATTTTATTGCGTCATATTTTGCCAAACTGCGTGGGACCAATCATCATTAC
>CABQQJ010000043.1 GCA_902466275.1 uncultured Veillonella sp.
TCTGTTCTGTTGATCCAACTAGAACAATACAATCGAAGCAAATAAAATATGTGATAACATACAAAAAGCTAGCTAATCCTAAGATTAACTAGCTTTTTTAGTAAATACTTAATAGGTTTAATTAACTTAATGGTTTAGACCAATCTTCCACTTCTAATTGATTAACTCTTTTAAACTCTTTTGTATTGTTAGTAATGATAGTAAGACCTTTTGATTTTGCATGACTAGCAATGAGTAAATCCATAGGACCAATAATTTTTCCTTGTGATTGTAAATCAGCTTTTATTTTTCCATACTCTTCAGCAGCGTGACTATCAAAATCAATAATCTGTATAGGTGATAATAAAAGTGTTAAAGCTAATCTATTTTTATCTTTTGATTGGCTTTTTTCTACACCATGCATTAACTCAGCATATGTAATTGATGAAATACATATGTCTGATGGATGATGTTTTAAAATTTTTTGTAGTACAACTTCTGGCTCTTGTTTGATAGCATAAATGCATATATTAGTATCTAACATATACTTCATAAGGTTTCACGCTCCTGATGATCAATATCTTCCCGTCCGTTACACATAAAATCATCTGTAAATAATGATAAACCGGCTATAAATCCTGCCCACTCATCATCTTTTGGCATAAGTAAGACTACATTTCCTATTTTGTTGATGATTACTTCATCACCATTAAATCGAAATTCCTTTGGTAATCGTACAGCCTGGCTACGGCCATTTTCAAATAGCTTTGCTGTGGTCATACATATCACCTCCTTATTAATAAAAAGTATATACCTTGATATATATTTTAACAAGATGTAATTTTGTATACATATTATTAAAAAGCTAGTATGTATATTTATATGGATATTTATAAAATAAATAGTATTCTGCAGTTAAAATATGTACACTAGAGAAATACACTAAGTGTACATTCAGAATAGACAAAACAATCTATAAGTGAAGAAAAGTTCATGGTGATAAATTAGAAATAAACTGTGAAATTTAGTTGATAAAAAGATGGACCGATTTCTCAATTAATTATTTTAAATGATAATACAGATGTAACATTTTTCCCCTACCCTATTTTGTGTTACGCAGGTCCTATATTTTGGTTTATAAATGAGAATGATTTGAGAATATGCTATAATATAAAGGAAAATGGTTTAAATATTTCGCTTATATGGTCGTTTTATTAGTTTTCATATATAAACTTATATAAAATAGATCAAAAACGGCGTAGAACGCAAATTTTTGAGTTTTATAGCCTTTGAAATAAGAAATACTATTCTTATAACTTATATATTGTTAATTATCTGGATTTGTTTGTATGATCTACCATATGACATGAGATTTTCTAACTACATGTCGATTACTTTCACTATCATATAAATATCGGATAATTCATTAGGAGTACTTATGAAAGAAAAATACGATGTGCCTATAGCACCTCAGTCTGAATTTGTTTCGTACATGATGGAGCAAATGAGTCATTTTGGCTTGCCTTGTACGGAAGAGCAAGCAAAAGACTTTTACATGTATTATGCGCATATGATTGAAACAAATAAATATCTCAATCTAACGGGTATTACGGATATGAAAGAGGTCGTGGTTAAGCACATGATTGACTCCCTCTCCTGTTATGATTCTGAAATTATCAAATCTGGCATGACGATTATCGATGTTGGTACCGGTGCAGGTTTTCCTGGTATTCCATTGGCTATCTATGACCGTAGCCTCAAGGTTACCCTGTTTGATTCTTTGAAAAAACGGCTTACCTTTTTGGAATCGGTTATAGATGAACTAAATCTGACGAATTGTACTACTTTACACGGACGTGCGGAGGATTTGAGTCATCAAGATTACCGTGAAAGCTTTGATATTGCTACGAGCCGTGCCGTGGCACGCTTGCCGATTCTTTTAGAATGGACTGTGCCATATGTAAAAGAAGGTGGATACATAGTTGCTTTAAAAGGCGCTATCTACGAAGAAGAAGTTAAAGAATCTAATAAAGCCCTTAGCACACTAAAAGCTACTATCGAAGAAGTAAGGACCGTTACTTTGCCAACCTTAGAGGATAAACGAGCAATCGTGTATATAAAGAAAATTGGAAAAACACCAAAACAATATCCACGAAAACCAAAAGAAATCAAAGACAAACCGTTAGTATAGCAGCTAATGATTTAGGTGTAGAAACTAATATAAATTAATATAACTAAACCCCATGCTACATTGCTACATAAAGAAAAAGAGGATGCAAATCTTAGATCTGCATCCTCTTTTTTTTCTTAGTAACGAATTAGTTCGTATGCCCTCCCCCACCCTATATCTATTAAATGATATCGTTTACAACAAAATTATATATTTTGTTCACTATATGAGGCGGAGATAAAGATACATATAATACCTTTCCCTAAGGACGACTTAGCTCGCTATTTTCTTTTTCCCTTACTACCTATTAAATGATATCGTTTACAACAAAAGTTAAACGATTATATATTTTTGTACATAATTATATTAAATAAAACAGGAATACTTTTTTCGAGCCGACTTAGCTTGCTTTGGAGGCGAAAAGAAAGTATTCCTGTTTGCATACGTATTATACGTGGTCAATAATATATAATGTTGTATCGATATCATTTAAAGGCATAATATGTACGCCTGCTGCAATTTTCTTGATTTGTTCAAGTGTTTCGATAGCGATTTCTGTACCCGCTTCTTTACCGCCCTTTTCTACGCGGTCTAGGATTTCTTGAGTAAGGTTGATCCCAGGCACTTTTTCGTGTAGGTATGTAGCCATTTTGAAGCTTTTAAGTGGAATCAAGCCAAGCATAATAGGTACATCGAATTCAGACATTGTATCGATGTAACGTTTTGCTTGTTCTAAATCGTAAATTGGTTGTGTTTGTACAAAGTGAGCGCCATTTTGAATTTTAGCAGCCAATTTTTGGCGTTCAATCTCTAAATCTGGAGCACCAGGATTACCAGTTGCACCGATGTAGAAGTTCGTAGGTGCGTCTAGGTCATTACCTGCAAGGTCTTTGCCTGCATTTAATGTCTTAGCGATGTTGAGTAGTCCCATACAGTCGACTTCAAATACGGATTGTGCAAATGGATGGTCCCCATTATCTGGTTTATCACCAGTGAGTGTTAAAATATTATGCACGCCCAAAGCTGCTGCACCGAGTAATTCAGATTGCAATCCGATAATATTACGGTCGCGGCATGTAAGGTGGAAAATAGTTTCAATTTCTTTGTTATGTTGTAATAAATAAGAAAGAGAAATTGGGCTCATGCGCATTTTGGACATAGGGCTGTCAGCGATGTTGATAGCGTCAACCTTACCCTTTAAACGAGCTGCTTGGTCGAATACTTTTTGAGCAGAACTGCTCTTTGGTGGGTCTAATTCAACAGTGATGGTGAACTTCCCTTGTTGATGTTTCTCTCTTAATGTCATCATGTACCTCTTGATCTATACATATGGTGAAAGCTAATCATGTTTAATCTTTTACGTGGTTTTTACCATCAAAATAAGTTTTTAAGATGAGCTTTCACCTTGTTTTGTGTCATGTAAATTAGAAATTATTTTTCTAATGTTTCAAAGTAATCATTTGCGTGGTTAACGGCAGCGATACCGTCTTTAGCATAGATGTCTGCGCCCGCTTGGTCTGCGTAGTCTTGAGATACTACGGCGCCACCAACCATGACCTTAGTTTTAAGGCCTGCTGCACGGATAGCAGCGATAGTATTGTCGATTTGTGGCATGGTTGTCGTCATCAAGGAACAGATGCCAACGAGGGCAGCTTTGTTATCTTTAATAGCTTGTACGATAACTTCTGGGTCAACGTCCTTACCCAGGTCGACGATTTTGTAACCATTGTTTTCGAGCAATGCTGCTACGATATTTTTACCTAAATCGTGAATGTCGCCTTTAACTGTAGCCACGACAACGGTGCCTTTATCTAAGCTTTCACTAGCAGGAATAATTTCTTTAATGGTGTTGAAAGCAGCCTGCATTGTTTCAGCAGCAAGCATTACTTGTGGCAAGAATAATTTACCAGAACCAAACTTATCCCCTACTACGTTCATCGCTTCAGATAAGCCTTTTTTCGTAAGATCTAATGGATCGATACCATCTGCTAAGGCTTTTTTTACAAGATCAATGATAGCTTCTTTTTCGCCTTGTTCTACACATGCGCGAATATTGGCTAAAGGATCATTACTATCGAAGGATTTTTTATCTGGCCCTTTAGGAGCAGTGTTACCAGGAGCGGTAGTTTCGTCTTCATAGCCGTATTCTTTAATAAATTCAGCAGAACCTGGGTCCCAGCCTAGTAAGGTAGTACTAGATACAAATGCTTTTTTTGCTGGATAATTGAGTGGATTCATAATCGGTGTTGTTAAGCCACATGCGAGAGCCATTGTTAAAAATTGGCCGTTCAAATATGGACGCTGAGGCATACCGAAGGAGATATTGGACAAGCCCATTACTGTTGGGAAGCCAAATTTCTCTTTATATAACTGTAATGTACGCAATGTTTGGCGTGCACTATCTTCACCGCTGGCAAGTGTTAATACCAATGGATCAAGTAATAAGTCATGTGGTTGAAGACCATAACCGTAAGCGCGATTTACGATGCTTTCAGCTAAAGCAACGCGGTCCTCTGCTTTTTCAGGTAAGTCACCACTACAGATTGGCAAGCAAAGTAATGCTGCACCATACCGTTTAGCCAAAGGCATTACGTGCGTAATAGACTCCTCCTCCCCATTTACGGAGTTGATGAGGGCACGACCTGGATAGTTTTTAAGAGCTATTTCCATAGCTACTGGGTCTAATGTGTCAATGGATAATGGTGTTTCTACGAGCATGGATAACTCAAAAATGGCACGTTCCATTAAGGGCGATTGATCCATGCCAGCTACACCCATGTTTACATCGAGGATATCTGCACCTGCCTCTACTTGGTCTAAGGCATCTCGTTTTACACGGATGAAAGAACCATCGCGTAATTCTTGGGCTAAAACTTTACGGCCTGTTGGGTTAATACGTTCACCAATGATAAGTGGTTTTGTATGATGGCCCAACTCTAAAAGTTTAGTACGGCTTGTAATAATTGTTTTAGGTGCAATGTGGGCGCGTTCTTTTGGCGTATGAGCTTTCACAGCATCGGAAATAGATTGAATATGAGCTGGTGTTGTACCACAGCAGCCGCCAACATAGCTTGCACCAGCATCAACAATTGGAAGCATCAAAGGCCCCATCTCTTCAGCTGAAAGTGGGAATACAGTTTGTTTATTTATTAATTGAGGCATACCGGCATTTGGCTGACAGCTTATTGGTAAATTTGTAACGCTTGCAATCTCTTCGATAAGTGGTGTAATTTGTTCAGGTCCAAGGGAACAGTTGATACCGATGATATCTGCACCCATTGCCTCTACGATAGTAGTTGCAACTGCTGGTGGTGTACCTGTAATAGTACGACCGTCTTCACTGAAAGAAAATTGACAGATGATTTGTACATCTTCTTTTGTCTTCCCTGCTGCTTCACGAGCATCTAAAGAGGCTAATAAAGCGGCACGCATTTCCTGTACGTCGATGATAGTTTCAATGATAATAAAATCAACGCCACCTTCGATTAATGCTTCGGCTTGTTCACGATATGTATCATAAATGGAGTCAAAGCTCATATTGCCTAATGGTTGTAAAAAACGACCTGTAGGACCCATAGAACCTGCTACACGAGCAGTTGGTTTAGTCTCTGCAATGGCTTCTTTTGCTACCTTCACAGCTGCAATATTGATTTCTCTTACGCGATCCTGTAAATCATAATCTTCTAATTTAAGACCACAAGCACCGAATGTATTGGTAGTGATTACATCACTGCCATGTTGTAAGTATTGAGCATGAATATCCTTTACTACTTCTGGTCTTTCAATATTAAATAGCTCTGGACAATAGCCCTCTTCTAAGCCTGCCGCTTGAAGCATTGTGCCCATAGCACCGTCAAATATATACATAAACATCTTCCTTTAACATCCTAAAATTCGAACTGTTTCACGTGAAACATTATTCTGTTGGTTGGCCTTTCATAGCGATACCTGATACATCAGCAGTAGTTTTACTACTATCTTCCTCTGCCTTATTTTGGTCGTTAGTAGTTGCTTTTTCAGGTGATTTACGAGATGCGCAGTCTTGTTGTGAACAAGAAGTACAGCCTCGTTTTGTTTTAAGGTCTTCATTTGCTGGCATTAAACCGATAATCGCCGTTACAGATTTACGTGGGAATAATAAATAGTTCTCCGTAACTTGTAAGCCGATTAGCTCTGTTTTAATAATATTAGCTAATTGAGGTTGAATCTCTAATGGCCAGTTGCCATAACCAGGGCTAAAGCGCCATGTTGGTTTATAACCTTGTTTCTTAGCGATTGTATTGATTACTTCGTTTACTTGATCCGCTACCTGCTCTACTGCTGTAGTTGCAGCTGCGTCAAGTAATAAGCCTACTGTATAATTGCCTTGTTTAAACAATTGTTCACTACGAATTTCTACATCTTCGCCTACTGTTACGCCTAGTACATAGACTTTTGTAGATTTTTCTAAGTGTTTTTCAATGATGGAACCTTCAATCTTAAGCGGTGGATTGCTCAAAATTGTCTTTGTTTCTGCATCATAATCGTATTCTTGGTATACACCTTTAGGTGTAGCTAATAACTGGATTTCCTTACATGCTTCGTCAACGTAATTTTGTGGGAAATCCTCAGCGTGACGAAGTCCTGCGTATCGTTTTACTTCTGCTT
>CABQQJ010000044.1 GCA_902466275.1 uncultured Veillonella sp.
ATACTTTTATTTTACAATATATATATACAAAAGGAAAGAAAAAGAACTTGCTATAAGCGCATGTGCACGCATAACAAGTTCTTTTCATATGTATTGTATTTAATTTTGAGTATATAGTATTTGATTTACGTGTATCACAATTGATTTTGCGTATCTAATTGCTAATTGGTAAGAAAATCATAGGATCTACAGGTGTATTGTTGAGGCGTACCTCGTAGTGAACGTGGGCACCCGTACTTTTACCAGTACTACCCATCAAAGCAATGGTTTGACCTTGTTTCACGCTCATCCCTACTGTTACCAATACGGCACTATTATGGCCATAACGGGTAACAAATCCATTGCCATGATCGATTTCAACGAGGTTACCATAACCGCCGCTTGTATACCCTGCAAAGGTTACCACCCCTGCCGCAGTAGCTACGATTTGGGAACCATAGTCATCGGCAATATCGATACCTTCATGGAATGCACCAATAGCACCCGTAACTGGATCAACACGGCTACCAAATGGAGATGTAATAACGCCCTTGCTCGGCCAAATACTAGGTGTCGTACTATTCACAGCACCACCAGAACCAGCGGAGAAGTTGATGGATTGTAATGCCATCAAATCTTGTGCGCCACCATCACGAAGAATATTGCGCATCGTATAGAAGCTAACAAGCAATTTTTGTGCTTCCTTATCCATTTTGGACAGTCGAGCCGATAATTGTGCCGCTGTTAACGTCTGTACTTCGCTATTATCAGCGGCTTCCTGCTTTGGGTCGCTACCATCCCCGCCACCTTGAGCTGGTGTACCAGATTCAGCACCCTTTAACATTTTCTTATTCTCTTCACTAATTTGATTTAAGTTTTGAATTTTCTTATCCAGAACCTCTGTTTTTTGTTGTAACAATTTCAACTGTTCCGATTGCAATTGCGTTTGTTGTCGTAATTGCACAACCTCAGCCTGACGCACGATGCCCCAAATACCGAGTACCAATGCCAAGACCAATACTACAGAACCAATAATGGCAACGAGTTTCGCTTGTTTGGTAGTTAATGTCAATATGCAGTTGTCACCATTTCTTTCAACTTTGTTTGAAATGAATGCCGGTAATTTCAACATAAAACTTCCTTATTTCGAGACGATAGCACTCGTCAACGCTTCCTCATTGGTACGCTCACCCAACGCTTCGTTCAAACTTTCTAATTCTTCTTGTGAAAGACTTACTAAACTTTTACCTTTCACAATAGGTTTACTAAAAATACGAGATTCATTACGACCGTAAATACTGGAGATACAGATGCCATTATTGTTGCCATCTAGCAAGGTAAGAGCAAAGGACAAATCATTTCCGATATTTTCAAAGGCATTATACTTAATAAAGCCAATTTTTTGTATCGTATTACTCTGAATATTGCGGATCGCCACTTGCTCGGATAACAAGGACTCAAGGCCCTTCGCAGCATCGCGAATTTCACTGACCTCTACAGATAATTTACGCTCTAGGCTCGCACCATGCTCCCCTTGCATAAAGAAATCGTATTTCTTTTTCAAGCTACCTAAACGGATGTGTAAAATTACACAATATACGAATAACACTATAACAAGAACGATGGTAACCATGCCTATCCACGGTTGAATCGATTCGAACATGTATTTTCCTTCCTATACAATCATCAAAACTCCAACAGTTAATTATACCACTCCTATTGTGAAAGTTAAATGACTGCATGCAATTTAATTTAATATATCTAATATTTAATATATCTAATATAGATAAACGATACCTATATAACAATGTATATAACAAGCATGTAATGTATATCTAAATGTATGTGTTACATACATATTACAATGCTATTTATTAGGCTATTTATCAGCCCTCTAGTTCGTCAACAAATGGGCTTATTGCTCGTTCTAGTATACCATGTAGAGCTGCTATGAGTACACCGTAATTTACAATGGGTGTACCTTGTACAACAGCGCATTCTATACGACGTAACACCTCACGGCGTGTTAGCATACAAGCACCACAGTGGATGATCAAATCATACTGTGATACATCCTTAGGGAATGCTCCCCCACTAGTGAATTCTAACTGTAAATCTGTATAACCTTGCTTCTTTAAAAGATTAGGTATTTTTACAGTCCCAATATCATCGCATTGACGACGATGTGTACAACCTTCACTGATAAGTACCTTGGAACCAGCTTTCAAATTCTTAATAGCCTTAACACCAGCTACTAAATCCTGTAATTTTCCCTTGAACCGCGCCATCAAAATAGAAAAAGACGTCAACGGAATCGAATCAGGTGTTAACTCATCAACCCGATCAAAGGCTTGAGAGTCACAGATAACCATCTTAGGCGGTTTTTTAAGAGAGTTAATCATAGCCGGTAACTCTTCTGTTTGGCATACTAGTGCTAAGCCTTTATAGTCGAGAATTTCCCGAATTGTTTGTACCTGTGGCAAGATAAGTCGCCCTTTTGGAGCTGCACTATCGATAGGACATACGAGGATGATTGTATCCCCTTCTTCTACTAAGCCTTGTAATAGAGTTTGATCCCCTTCTACATCAAGAGGTGTTAAACCACCCAAAAGATTGAGTAATTCTAAACGTTTAGTCTTAGATGTAAAATCAGCAGAACCAATGACAGTAGCTAATTCAGATAAACCCTTATGACTTTCAACATAAGCAGATGTATCTTCTTTATTTTCTTCTTGATTTACTTCTTTATTTTCTGCATTAATTTCATTAATAAATAATGCAATAGGCACATTATTTTGTTTTAAAAGCCCTAACCAGTGCATATCATCAGCAGTTGGTTCTTCATCGGTACGAAGTACATAAACAGCGAGGTTAATCTTCTTCACAACCTCTTCTGTTTTCTCCATCCGCAATGTACCTAATTCAGTTGTATCGTCTATACCAGCTGTATCAGTAATCACCACAGGGCCAAGTGGTAAGATTTCCATAGCTTTGCTTACAGGATCTGTTGTAGTCCCTGCCACATCGGATACTAACGATACAGGCTGATCAGTTAACATATTAATCAATGTAGACTTACCAGCATTACAACGGCCAAAAAAGCCTATATGAACGCGGTTTGCTTTAGGTGTTTGTTCCATAGTCTATCCTTGTTACTTAACATAACAGTAAAAGCGCAGCCCGTAGACTACGCTTTTACCGTGGATTGTAAATTGTATTTACATTATACAGAAATATTATCAACTTGTCATTACTAATTTCACATAGGCTAATGCTAATTTTAGTATGTAAAGTATATTATACGCGGAACTCCATTACTTCTGTATCTTCAGTTTGGTCTTGACCATCCATGTATGCGATCAGTCTTTCCAATTCGGCTTCAGAGGAGAAAGCAATTTCAATCTTGCCTTGTACCTTTTTACCAGCACGGAACTTGATATTTACAGGAGATCCTAAGCTTAGTTTTAAACGGTCCATTAGGGCACGAACCTCTGCCGTATTTTGAGGTTTACCAGTCTTTGCTTTAGACGATTTATTTTGCATAGACTTAACAAGGGCCTCTGCTTGTCTAGCACTTAGCTCACCCTCTTTAATACGTTCAGCTGCTTCTATTTGTTGAGCTGCACTTCTTAACGCTAATAATGGACGAGCTTGACCAACCGTTAAATCACCTTCGATAAGATCCTTTTGTACAGAATCACATAATTTTAAAAGACGAACCATATTAGCAATATATGAACGGCTACGGCCAAGACGAGCAGAAATCATTTCTTGCGTTTGCTTATAAGTATCCATCAATCCTTGATAAGCCAATGCTTCTTCAATGGGATCTAATCCTTCACGTTGTAGGTTCTCTACAAGAGCAACCTCTGTCATTTCTTCGGTATTATATTTTTTAACAATAACTGGTACTGTTTTCAATCCAGCAATCATAGCAGCACGATAACGGCGCTCGCCAGCCACAATTTGGTATTTATTCTTTTGTTTACGAACCACAATCGGTTGGAAAATACCAAGATTCTTGATTGATTCAGCCAATGTAGCTAGACTATCTTCATCAAAACTTTTACGCGGTTGATCTACATTTGGAACTAACTCAGAAATTGGCAGTTCATGTATCTCCTTTTCAGGCAATACAGACTCTACAGAGTCAACCTTCATTAAATTCTCAAGGCCCTTCCCCAATCCAGACGCTTTGCTTTTTTTGCTTTTAATTTCTCTTGGCATACAACTAACCTCTCTCGGCCTTACAAATATTTACAAATTTAAAATATGTAAATCACGCAAACCACCAAAAACTAATATTCTTAGCATTAGATACATACATATAACAGATACTTATTACCTTTAGGTACTTACTTCGCTTTTGTGTTTATTGAGCTTTAATACTTATTTATCTCTAGTGCTTATTTAGTTTTAGATGCTTTAATTACCTCTTTAGCTAATTTCGTATATACATCAGCACCTTTGGATTTTGGATCATATACAATGATTGGCTCCCCATAACTAGGTGCCTCACTTAAACGTACATTACGAGGAATAATTGTTTTATATACTTTATTGCCAAAGAATTTTTTTACTTCATCGGCTACTTGAATAGATAAATTTGTACGACCATCAAACATAGTCAATAATACGCCTTCAATTTCAAGATCTTTATTAGAAGTTTGTTGTACGATAGTTATAGTCTTAACCAGCTGACTTACCCCTTCTAGTGCATAGAATTCACTTTGAATTGGAATCAATACACTATCTGCTGCTGTAAAAGCATTTAATGTTAGCAAACCAAGGGATGGCGGACAATCAATGATAATAAAGTCGTACTCATCGCGTACCGGTGCTAATGCTTTTTTCAACATTGTTTCACGTGAAACAACGGAAACTAGTTCTACTTCAGCACCAGCTAGTTGAATTGTTGCAGGCGCCACAAATAGCTTTTTAAGCATTGTAGGCTGAACAATATCAGCAATAGGTTCACCATCTATTAGAACATCGTGTACACAGAGTTCTAAATCATCCTTTTCAATGCCTAAACCAGAACTAGCATTACCTTGTGGATCCAAATCAACCAGTAATACTTTTTTACCTGCATCAGCTAAACAAGCACTCAA
The DNA here is from genome assembly GCA_902466275.1 of uncultured Veillonella sp. Classification (GTDB taxonomy): domain Bacteria; phylum Bacillota; class Negativicutes; order Veillonellales; family Veillonellaceae; genus Veillonella. Next base: position 5,091 of record CABQQJ010000044.1, read on the forward strand.
ATTTACTGATGTTGTAGTTTTACCAACACCACCTTTTTGATTAGTAATAGCTATAACTTTGCCCACTTAATTCACCTCACATCTTCGTTCAAAATATTTCTTTTCCATTATAACATAAAACAATGCTAATTACGGTATTTATAAATCAAATTCTCATTAATTTTTTATCTACTATATTATTTTATTTATCTACTACATTTTTCCCACTTACATTTATATTACGCACATAAACTTATAGGTAAATAACTTCATTAATATAATTACAACACTTATTTTTTATTGTTTCACGTGAAACATAGCAATTTATTCCTTTACTATATAGTACAACACAAAATAAGAAAAATTACATCAAATGTTTTATAAGTTTTACGATTAAATGTTTCACGTGAAACATTTAAGGATTAAAATCTAACGCAAAAATTAAGTTATAAAATTAATAAAAAATTTTACAGTAAAAAATTATCATATTAATATAAACCTATACCAATAGACAAATATACACAAAATTATTTTATATCATCTTTTTTATTTATAGAACAACACCATTAGCGAAAGGTATAAAGTAATCAACTTTTGATCGGTAACATTATATATAACAATAATATACGAAATGTAATGAACTAATATTAATATACTTATATACTCATAACAAATTATTAGATTATATTTAATAAATTGTTTCACGTGAAACATTAAGATTAACATTAAGTACATAAAAACTTCATCGACAATAACTTTTACGATCAAAAAATCATTTTGATATAACTTTAAACTATACCTATATACTACTAAATTATATGAGAATACAGGCCCCATATACTTTGACAGGTATTATTCATATCTATATACTATTAGTTAGATAGTAATTAGATTGATAATCTTAAGAGTCTAGAAAAATTACTTTATAAGATTTATATACAATTGATAATAGTAAGCACATGCTCTACGGACACGCAGAGCTTTTTATTTTGAAGAGGAGGCGTTTCCATGCCCATCTATAACGGAATGCTTCCTGCCATCGATAAAGCAGAAGTAAAACGATACGCAGGACTTCGTCACGCTGAGGATTTCCCACAAAACTATGTTGACGAAGCATGTAAGGAAATCCAATTATTGGCTACACCTAGGGGTGTATATCAAGAATATGATTACGATGCAGAAACAAAAACAATTTTAAGCAATCCACCGCTTAAAATTGAAGGGTCTATCATCGAAAAGCATCTAGAAAAATCTACTAAAGTATACGTATTAGGTGTAACAGTTGGAGAAGATGTAGAAATTCGTAGTGAGCAGTTATTTAAACAAGGTAACTATACGGTAGGCTTATTACTTGATGCAGCAGCCACAACTGCTGTAGAACAGGTAGCTGATCAGGTAAACGAAGTAATCAATACAATTGCTAAAAAACAAGGCTATAAGCCAACTTGGCGTTTTAGCCCTGGTTATGGCAACTGGCCACTAGAAATCCAACCACAATTAGCTAAAATCATCAAAACAGAGATGATTGGCTTACAAGTAACAGAGAACTATTTATTATTCCCACGTAAGTCTGTAACGGCTATCATCGGTTTAATGCCAGCAAACGAAGATATTAAAACTAAACGAGGCTGTACATCTTGTTCACAACAAAACTGTGCATCTCGAAAATTACCAGAGAAGGCAA
>CABQQJ010000045.1 GCA_902466275.1 uncultured Veillonella sp.
TACACTGCTTGAGTGTTCCACTCAACTACTTAACACGTCCGTTTATCATTTATCGTAAACGAGATCAAAAATAATTAGGATGATGATTAATTTGTATGCCTATATATAATAGGATTCATTAATCTATGGCCCCTTGTAGTGGTGAAAGCATATGCTCACAACTATGAGGGGCTTTTTATTTACCGATTCTGTATTAGTAGATTACAATGTATTCCCTGTAGAGAAGAAATTTATTCATTGTAATAAGCTTAGAATGACTATAATAAGTATTTTAATTTAGAATTATTCTTATAATATATACTATGTATCTAATATAAGTAATCTACAAAATTCGATTTAAATGATAAACTATATCGTATAGATTGAATTTTTTAGGTATTATTTTCGAGAGGTATATGATGAATCAAGTTGAAACAAAACAGAAAAAAAGTATCTACCATATCTTTGTATGGATTGCTATTTTCTCCTTAGTTATGATCGGTTTATTAGAGTGGGGCTACATGGCCGGTGGTCGTGCCTTTGGTAACTATAAAGTGTATACGGGTCTTGTGCCATGGTGTGTATGGATCGTCATGACCTATTTAACGACTCGCCCTAAATGGTTTACAAGCCGCTATAATTTAGGTGACATGTATAAGGTACACCGTGCATTAGGTATTGCCACTGTAGCTGTTATTGCATTCCATTTATATCTCTATTTTGGTAAAGCGGCTAAATCCATCCTTGGTTGGTGGGGCGGATATGTGGCTCTTACCTCCTTTGGTATTGCTACAATCTCTGGCCTTGCGTTTTTAACTCCAAAACTTAGAAAGGTTACACCATCTGGTCGTAATGTAGGTATTTGGTTACATCGATTAAATCTTGTAGCACTTGTTGCTGTAGATATCCATATTCATGGTTTTAATCGTATTTCTAAAATGGTGCCATTTTTACAAGTGTTTGATATCATTACATACGGTCTCGTTCTTTACTGCATTTACTTGATATTTAAAAAGAAATAATATGAATTACTAGAATCCCTTCTGTATCATGCAGAAGGGATTTTTCGTTACATTTATAGTTTCTAGTAAATTAACATAGGATATTAACATAGGATATTATCAGTTTGAGTCATAAATGATTGTGAGATTGATATACATTTTCCCTTTACTCATATAATGAAAATTGTTATTATCTGTATGTTAAACATGATAATGATAATTAGGTTCACAGATTCATTATCTATTCATTTATATTCTTGTTATTTTTATTGTGTGAGGTTTAGTATGATTAAACGTAAAATGACCAGTGCTTTTGCAGTGGCTGCCATGATGGGTGTGGCTACAGCTTTTGCTGTTAACCCATTTTCTGATGTTCCTTCTGATAGTTGGGCTTATCAAGCAGTAGATCAATTGGCTACAGCCGGTATTATCAATGGATATCCTGATGGTACTTTCAAAGGCCAAAATAACATTACTCGTTATGAAATGGCCCAAATGATTGCGAAAGGTATGGCTAATCAAGATCGGGCAAATACGGAACAACAAGCTATGTTAAATCGCTTGGCGGATGAATTTTCCAATGAATTGAATACACTCGGTGTGCGTGTAGCTAAATTGGAAGACCGCGTAGGCAATGTAAAAGTTACTGGTGATGCTCGTATCAATTATATCGGTAAAGAGGGTGGCGATGGTTATGATTACGAAGATAAGATCACAGCTCGTGTACGTTTAGGTCTCGACGCAAAGGTTAATAAAAATACCTCTGTTAAAGCCCGTATTACATCAGGTTCTATTGAGCTAGGTGATAGCTCTAAAGAGGCACAAGCTAATTGGGATTTAGCATATGTAGAGCATAAATTCGGTAAAAATGTTGTGGTCGATGCGGGTCGCTATACTCAAAAATTTGGTGGTGGCTTGATTTATAGCTCTAACTTTGATGGGGTAGGCGCTACAGCTAAGCTTGGTGATAAAGTTACATTAAATGGCGCTTATGGTTACATGACAGCAGGTCGTTTTGCTAAGACTAGTAAAGCTGATAATGGTGATGTAGGTCTTATCAATGCTAATGTAGCTGTTAATGATCGCTTTGGTTTTGGTGGTATGTTTGCTCATGTAGGTACAACGAATGTACGTATGGGTAATGGCAAGAAAAATAACGAATTCGATAATGTATATGGCTTTAATGCTAAATATAATGTTGGTAAATTCGGTATTGATGGCGAGTGGGTAAAAGCATCTGGCTTGAGTGATTCCGATATTTGGAACGTTGGCGTTAAATGGGGCGACTATAAAATTAATAAGAAGAACTCTTGGGCTATCCGATTAGATTACTTTGATCAAGCTAAGAATGCACCTGTATTTAAAACACAAAAATATGAATCTAATGATTTATTAAAGAAAACACGGTATGAAGGCTATAAAGCATGGCAATTAGGTGCATCCTACGCACCAGAGAAAAATATCGGCATTAATGCATACTACGGCTTCAATGCTAAAACACAAGATGGTAACCGTGTAAATGATTACTACCGTGCAGACCTCAACTTCAAATTCTAGTTCTAATTTTAGGATGGATCTGGATTTAATAACTAATTAGTTTTAAGTTCTAAGTAGAATGCTATGTAGATTGAAATTGTTTAGCATGCTACATTAGACCAACTAGATGTATACTAGTAGTTTGTATAAGAAATAGTGAGGTTTATATGGCAGAAGTAGTAAAAAAACAGTTTAAGAGTAAATACCATATTTTAATTTGGATTGCAGTTTTATCCCTAATATTTATGGGAATGGTAGAATATGGTTATGTAACAGGCGGTAGATCATTTGGTAACTGGAAGGTTCACTTAGGTCTTATTCCTTATGTTGCATGGCTTGTATTAACATACATTGCAACAAAACCAAAATGGTTTATCAAACGATACAATCCAAAAGAAATGTTTGAAATTCATCGCATCGTAGGTATTGTTAGTGTGGTTCTCGTATGTGCACACTGGTATGTATACTTCTTGAAAGCTTTGAAATCCTTCTTAGGATTCTGGGGTGGTTATATCTCCCTTGTGGCTATGTTTATTGCTCTTATCTTTGCGGTATTATACTTAACACCTTGGGTAGGGAATATGGCAAAATCTGTATCTCGTAAAAAAGCAATCTGGATTCATCGCTTGAATCTTGTTGCTATTATTGCGGCAAATATCCATGTTCATGGATTTGGACGTTTATCTAAAATGGTGCCATTCTTACCTGTGTTTGACGTAGTGACTTATGCGCTTGTTATTTACTATATTTATTGGATGTTCAAACAAAAATAATATATCGTAGGCATCTCTTTCTTTGGTAAAAGTAGGAGAATCACACGATAAAAAAGACCATCGCTGACCCTTATGGGTATAAGCGATGGTCTTTTTAGGTTGTTTGCGATACAATAGAATTATAAGTATATATTCTATGGATTTATGTAAATATATGCTGTTGCATTCTTTTGAGGTAAGATTAAAAATCTGTTCTATAAACATTTCTTTTGTATTATAGTATTCTTTAGCTCATATCGATATGTATATTACTACCTTTATAGGTAATTTCAAATAAGAAAGAAGGATATTATGGATTCTTCTTGGAAACGAATTATATACCTAATCTGTACTATACAGGTTGGTGGGGGTATAACAATTATTGGTGTATTATCCTTTCTTCCGTTATTTTTAGCTGAGCTAGGTCTTCATGATCCAGGAGAAGCCGCCATGTGGGCAGGCCTTGTATCAGGTGTAACGCCTTGTATGGTGGCACTGAGTGCACCCTATTGGTCGCGTAAGGCTAATCAGCTTGGTCCGCGTAAGGTGATGATGTTCATCTTGTTTACCCTGATGGTGACTGTTGGTGCCTGTGCTTTTACACAAACACCATGGCAGTTATTAATGTTACGTATATTGCAAGGTGTGGTAGGGGGCTATGTTCCAATAGGATTGGCTATTATTATTCTCGTAACCCCTGAAAATAAGGTACCTTGGGCAATGGGTTTATATCAAGCCTCCATGGTTATGGGCCTCGTATTTGGACCACTCATGGGTGGTTTGGTGGCGGACTTATTAGGTTATCGCGCTCCATTTGTTATGTTCTCAGCCTTAACAGGGCTTTGTATGTTGGGAATTTATCTATTCATGCCTAATCTACAGTTTGAGCATAAGGTAGATGCTAGAGAGTCGCAGCTGTCTCTAATTAAATCCTTTTTGGTCATACCTCGAGTTCGCCTCTTGGTAGGGCTATTGTTCTTATGTAATTTTGGTATTACTGGTATTGGTCCCATTTTACCACTATACATTAAGCACTATATGCATATGAATGATGAGTTTGTAGCCACTATTGTTGGTATAATCATCTTTGGCGCCGGTTTGTTTAGTGCTTTAGCTTCAATCTCCATTGGTAAGATAACAGAACGTTTAACCATGCCTCGTATTGTTTTTACTGCTACATGGGCCGTAGGGACTTTGTTTATACTTCAATATATAATGCCTAGTATATGGGGTCTTGGCATATTCCGTGCCATTGCAGGATTCTTCATGGGTTTTATTACACCGATTGCCAATACGCTCATATCCAAGGCGGTTCCTATTGAGCGGCGAGGTATCGTGTTTGGTGCGGTGTCTAGTGTGGCCATGATGGGAAATGTATTGGGGCCTGTCCTTAGTGGCATGATTGCTCGTGCCTTTGGGTACGGGGCGGTCTTTTGGTCTACAGCAGCTATATTCTTTGTAGCGGCGCTGTTTATTTATCGTAGTTTAGTTATTCCCAGTGAAGGTCAATCGGCATAGCTGATTTGCTTTCACCGTTTTAGACATAGTTAAATATATTTAGTAGTATGTATAGAATCTATAAATACTATGTAGAGAAAACGTATGGCAAACTCCAATATGGGGCCGTATGTTGCGAAATGTTTCAAAGATATTGAGCTGTCTAATCTGCAAGAGAGATGAGAGTGCATCGTTATGTTATTAAAACAATTAGAGTATTTTGTATGTGTAGTAGATAATAACAGTTTTACACAAGCTGCAACAGAGCAATATGTATCTCAATCTGCTATATCTCAGCAAATCAAAGCTCTTGAAACTAGTCTTGGTGTTGAACTAATGGTTCGAGAAAAACGAAGCTTTCATCTAACACCAGCAGGACAATATTTATATCGATCTGGTAAGAAGCTATTAGAACGGTTCCATGATATTAAGGTAGAAACGACGCGCATTGGTACAGATGCACGGGTGAGTTTGCGCATTGGCTATTTGAACCGTTATAGTGGGATTGCTATGCAGCAAACTGTGATTCGCATGGCAAAGCGTTATAAAAATTTAGATATTCGTATGTACAGCGGCAGTCATGAAGAGCTATATGGCATGCTCAGTGATCGTCGTGTAGATGTAGTATTTAATGATCAATGGCAAATTTTATCTGATGATTTTGAAAGTCATTTAATTGATAAAGCCACTACATTTATTGAGGTACCACAAGGATATACTAATGAAGACTGTGTAGAACTAAAGCATATCGATGATTTACCACTTATTTTATTGTGTCGTGGGAAATATACCTTGTCTGAAGAAGAACACTATCGCAAAGCCATAGGTTATAATGGCGCCTTCGCTTATGCTCGTACGTTAGAAGAAGCACGATACTTGGTTGCAGGGCAGCAAGGGCTATTACTATTAGATTGTTTTAAATATTTAACAGATCCTATGCCAGGTATCGAACGTAAGGTATTGATGAATCATGGTAAACCTATGGAACGCCACTACTACTTTATATCTCAACGAAATCAAAATAATTCATATATTGTAGCACTCAGAGATATGTTCCAGCAGGTACTTAAAGAATTATAAATGAGATTATAAATGAAAAAGCCGTTAGCAATTTGCTAACGACTTTTTTCTTTTTCTGTACATCGTCTATTTGTATTTTCCTTATATAGTTATGATAGTATTAGAAATTTAAATTTTTCTTGTATCTATGAGTATAGCCTTACAAAAAGTCTTTTAACATCATGAGGCCATCAATACATAGCTTGATACCGTAAATGACGAGAACCGAACCACAGAAACGGTTAATCCATGCCATATGAGTAATCTTAATTTTTTTAGCTAGAAGATGCATTGTGGTAGCTAGAGATCCAAACCAAATAGGTGTCATTACCAAGAAACCAGAGAAGAAGTGGTAGATGCTTTCTTTTGGAATATTAGCCTGAAAAGCACCGAGCATCATTGTCGCATCTAGAATGGCTTGTGGATTGCCCCATGATACCGCAATGGCTGAGACAATAATTTTTCTAATTGGAATATGTGTGTCCACATTGCGTATGTCTGGTTCAGTTTTAAATATATTAAAACCCATATATACAATGAGGAGTCCCCCAAAGATGAGAACTATGAGTTTTGTGAGTGGCCACATTTCAAGAACGGTACCAATACCATAGAAGGCGGCAGCACTTAAACTCATGTCAAAAAACGCTAGTATGATTAGCGTCAATATAATGCGACGGACAGGTTGCACCAAGGCCGTATTAATAATGAAGAGGTTTTGCATGCCAACAGGGGCAAACGTAGCGAGGCCGACAAGAAGTCCTTGTAAGAAGTACATATTAACCCTCCTGACTATGGTATGATAAAGTACTAATAAGGTGAATAGTAGCACGAAACCCCTCCATTACTGGA
>CABQQJ010000046.1 GCA_902466275.1 uncultured Veillonella sp.
TATCATCGGTTTTGCTTGGGGGAATGACAAGCAGATTTATGCGTCTACAGATACTGACCTACTCAAATCAGAGGCATTCCAGGCAGCTCTTTCAAAAGCTGTTAATATCTACGATTTCAAGCGTAGTAAGGTCCTCTTGAGCCATTTAGGGATTGACTTGCCTACGGCTAATTTTGATGCCCGTCTGGCCAAGTATCTGCTCTCAACCGTTGAAGACAATGAATTGTCAACCATTGCCCGCCTCTATACGGACCTACCGTTGGAAACAGATGAAGTGGTCTATGGCAAGGGGGCTAAGCGTGCGGTTCCTGAAAAAGAGGTCTTGCTCAGCCATCTAGCTAAAAAAGTCAAGGTCCTTCAGGTTGCTAAACCGGTTATGCTTGAAAAATTGGCTGAACACGGTCAATCAGAGCTTCTCTTTGACATGGAGTTACCACTGGCAAATGTGTTAGCTAAGATGGAAATCGCTGGTATTAAGGTTAAGGGACAAACCCTTAACGAGATGGCAGTGGAAAACCAAGTAGTCATTGATAAATTGACCCAAGAAATCTACGAAATGGCGGGCGAGGAGTTCAATATTAACTCGCCTAAACAGTTGGGTGTTATCCTCTTTGAAAAGATGGGTCTACCTTTGGAATACACTAAGAAAACCAAGACAGGTTACTCAACAGCTGTGGATGTCCTTGAACGTTTGGCACCAATTGCTCCAATCGTAGCTAAGATTTTGGAGTACCGCCAAATCACTAAGCTTCAGTCTACCTATGTCTTGGGGCTTCAGGATTATATCCTTGAGGATGGTAAAATCCATACCCGTTATGTGCAAGATTTAACTCAGACAGGTCGTTTGTCATCAGTGGATCCCAACTTGCAAAATATTCCTGTTCGTACCGAAAAAGGCCGTGAAATTCGTGCCTTATTCTATCCGGGTGCTGGATATGATACATTGGTGAGTGCCGATTACTCCCAAATTGAGTTGCGTATCTTAGCCCATTTATCTGGCGATGAAGCATTGATTAAAGCCTTCGTAGAAGGCAAGGATATTCACCGCTTTACTGCGGCAGAGGTGCTTGGTAAAGCTCAAGATGATGTAACTAGCGAAGAACGTTCTCATGCGAAAGCGATTAATTTCGGTATTATTTACGGTATTTCTGACTTTGGTTTATCTCGTGACCTTGGTATTACACGGGGTGAAGCTAAAAACTATATTGATCTTTATTTTAGCCGTTATCCTAAGGTTAAAGAGTATATGGATCGAATGGTTCAAGAGGCTCATGAAACCGGCAAAGTTCGCACTATGTTTGGTCGTCAACGCGAGTTACCTGATATTAATAGTCGTAACTTTAACCGTCGTTCCTTTGCTGAACGAACTGCAATGAATACGCCAATTCAAGGTACTGCCGCAGATATTATTAAGTTAGCCATGAGCCAAGTGGAGCAAAAATTAGAAGAACAAAACTTTAAGTCTCGACTTTTATTACAAGTACATGACGAACTAGTACTTGAAGTGGTGAACTCTGAATTAGAAGCTATAGAAGAGTTACTACGTAGTACAATGCAGTCTGTTGTAGAGTTACAAGTGCCTCTTATTGTAGACGTACACCATGCAGAAAACTGGGCATTAGTAAAGTAATATATATTTATAATTAATAGAAGGTATATATGTTTAAAATTGGCTTAACTGGTGGCATTGCATCTGGCAAAAGTACAGTTCTTACATATTTTAAGGATAAAGGTATACCGTATATCGATGCTGATATTGTGGCTCGTGAAGTTGTAGAGCCTGGTACAAAAGGGCTAGAAGCAATTGTGGCTATTTTTGGAACCGATGTATTGCACGATGATGGGACATTAAACCGAGAAGCATTAGGGGCTATTATATTTCATAATGAAAAAAAACGCCAACAATTGAATGGTTGTTTAAAAGAGCATATTCAAAATCGAATTATGGAGCTCACAGCTCATTATGAGGCACTACATACACCAGTTTTACTATATGATATCCCTTTACTCATCGAGGGAGAATGGTATACCATGATGGACGAGGTGTGGCTCGTATATGTGAATGAGTCGACTCAAATTGAGCGCTTAATGAGCCGCAATGGATTGACTGAGGAGGAGGCATTGGCTCGTATTAATAGTCAAATGCGTCTTGAGGATAAATGGGCTTACGCGGATGTAATCATTGACAATAATGGTACACCTCTGGATTTAAAGGAACAATTAGATACCATCTGGAATGAGCGTATCGAATCAGCTCTATAAGAAAATCGATAATTGCCATTTTATGTGTCAAATTTAGTATATAAATAATAGTAATAAATGGTATAATAAGCCCATAAAACTTAGCATAATATTAGTTTAGCATTTGTTATATGTTAGATTTTGATGACTATTTTCAGTTTGTATGTAGAAAGGGGGATATATGAAACGTGCAACGGCAACGGCACTATCCTGTGTCGTACTAGGATGGTTTTATTTTACATATCTAGATGATCATTTCGCGCGTCAAATCGCGTATCCCTTTAACTATAAAGAGGAAGTTATAGCCGCAGCTGAGAAAGAGCAGGTACCTCCGTCTTTGGTGGCCAGTGTTATCTTAGCTGAAAGCAAGTATAAAAACACAGCGGAGTCTGAAACCGGTGCGCTTGGATTGATGCAACTCATGCCAGATACAGCTCGTTGGGTGGCACAACAAGTAGGACATGGCAATTATACAGATCGTCAATTAAAAGAACCTACTATAAATATTGAGCTAGGTACTTGGTACCTAGGTCATTTGCTGAAGGAGTTTAATGGGGATCAGGTGCTTGCACTAGCTGCCTACAATGCTGGTCGTGGTCATGTGGAATCGTGGATTCACGAAAATAACTGGAATGGAATGGTTGATACGATTCCGTTTCCTGAGACTCGTAGCTATGTAAAAGCAGTCTTACAGTATCAAGAAAGATATGAGGCATTATATGGAAACGATTATTGAAGCTTGTAAAGCCTTAGACTATTCCTGGTTGCCTCAATCCATTGAAGGCTTTACACTAGTTACCTCTACTGAAAGTGACTATACAAAGTTAGCTAATCGTATTAGTGCTGGTGAAGACGTATTGAAGGTACCTATTTTCCACTATCAAAACGATTTAGGATGGTGTTGGTCTGCCTTATATGATAAAGAGGTAGAGGACTATACAGTACATATAGAAATGCCACTATTTTCCTTTGTGGACATTTCTTTTGTGCGAGCCGATTTAGAGTCTTTTTGGACAGGGCTACAAGAACGATGTGTAAAAGGGTTAACCAATATGTTAATAGAACCTGCTAATAATTTTACTTTTACTTATCGTCGCCGAGGGATTCCTGAATGGGACTTCTCACAAGTTATGCCTGAGGAGTTAGAAGGTTTTGTACGCGATATTGATCCAGCCCATGCGATTCGCATGATTAATGGGTCTTTTATCATCGGCGAATACCACAAGATGGATGAGTGTACAGGCTTACTATTGTATTATAATGAATTGCGTGATGAATACTTTGCGGAACTTCGCTATAAAAGCTATCCAGAAATCGACCATCATTTAGATGCAAAAAATCTAGATGATTTAGCAGTGCTATTGCGTGAGCATTTAGGTGCTATACTAAAAGGCTTGAATGAGTGCATTGATTAAAGTTTGGATAGATTTAACTATGCTATTTTTTGTCATTTTTTGTTTTTATAGAATGACTTATGTGGGATTGGTTTCTTTAATGCCCATTAGAAAACGTAGAATTTGTATATACGCAGTAAATGTGATATACTATATATGACTTTTATATAAATCTTTTAAAAGAGTGGGCTTATGTCCACTCTTTCATTTATGATTAGCTCAATTTTAGAGTATTTTAGAATCAAGAGATATATACAAGATGTAGTAATGAAGGAGGCGATGGCTATGAAGAGAGAAGCAGTAGAGGAATTTGTATCCTCTGTAGTTGAAGGTATTATAGCCGGCACCGAAATGGAACTAGTCGATGTAGATTACGTTCGTGAACGCGATTGGTATTTACGTGTCTACCTTGATAAACCAGGTGGTGTAGATTTGGATGACTGTCAGTTGGTGAGCGAAAAATTAAGTGCTGTCCTCGACGAAAAGGATCCAATTACGGAAAACTATTTATTGGAAGTATCTTCTCCAGGCCTAGATCGAGTTCTTAAGAAGGATAAGGATTTGGTTCGCTATAATGGTCGTGATGTTGATATCCAGCTATTTAAACCGATTAATGGCAGTAAACAATATAGGGGTGAGCTACAAGGCTTTACAGATACAACGATAGAATTTTCAATTAATGGTGAAAGCGTAACATTTGAACGTTCTGCCATTGCACAAATTCGATTACATCTTGATTTTTAATATATGGAGGCATACGAGTGAGTCAAGAATTAATTCAAGCGGTAATGGTACTTACAAAGCAAAAAGGTTTTGCTCCTGAGGTTATTTTTGAATCCTTAGAGGCTGCATTGTTACAAGCATATCGCAAAGAACCTACATCTAATCCAGATGCGTACGTTGTGATTGACCGCGAAACAGGCGTTTATAAAGTAATGGCTAAAAAACAAGTTGTGGAAACTGTTGAATTACCTGAAACAGAAATCAGCTTGCTTGATGCTCGCAAAAAAGATAAGCGTTTTGAGATTGGTGATGTAGTAGAAGTCGATGTAACTCCTGCTAACTTTGGTCGTAGTGCTGCCCATACTGCAAAACAAATGCTTATTCAACGTTTGAAAGAGGCTGAGCGCAGTGTAGTATACGAAGAGTATTACAGCCGTGAAGGAGACATCATCACTGGCGTTATTACTCGCGTTGAAGGTAAAAATGTATTTATCAATCTTGGTAAAACGGAAGCGATTTTGCCTCCAACTGAGCAAATTGTTACAGAAACATACCGTGAAGGAGATCGTATTAAATGCTATATCGTAGAGGTTAAGAAAACTACGAAAGGCCCTCAAATTATGATTTCTCGCACACATCCAGGTTTATTGAAACGTCTATTTGAGCTAGAGGTTCCAGAAATCTTTGAAGGCGTAGTAGAGCTTAAGTCTGTAGCTCGTGAGCCGGGGATGCGTTCTAAAATCGCTGTATATAGTCGTGATGAAAATATTGATCCTGTAGGTGCTTGCGTAGGTCCTAAAGGGCAACGTGTACAACATATTGTTGATGAATTACACGATGAAAAAATAGACATTGTAAAATGGGATGAAGATCCAGCAATTTACATTGCTAACTCCTTAAGCCCTGCGAAGGTTGTATCGGTAGATGTAAGCGAAGAAGAAAAATCTTCATATGTAGTAGTACCTGATTACCAATTATCTTTAGCTATTGGTAAGGCTGGTCAAAATGCTCGTTTGGCGGCTAAGTTGACTAACTGGAAAATCGATATTAAAAGTGAAACTCAAGCTGCTGAAGAACCTTTCACAGGTTTCGGCAATGCTGAGGATGGTGAATAGTCATGAAACCAAAATCCCAACCTATGCGTACTTGCGTAGGATGTGGTGAACCTAAGGCAAAACGAGAGTTGATTCGCGTAGCCTTGAGTCCAGACGGCAATATCACTATTGATCGCAGCGGTAAAGCACCAGGACGTGGAGCTTATTTATGTGAATCCATGTCATGTTTTGAGCAGGCCTATAAGGCAAAACGATTAGAACGGTCCTTAAAGCATAGCGTATCTAAAGAGATATATGAAGCGTTACAACGTGATTTACAAGAGAATGAGTAATCACTGATATACATGAATGAAGATAAAATTTTGAATCTCTTAGGTCTAGCACAACGAGCAGGCAAAGTTATTTCCGGTGATTTCATCGTAGAAAAGGCTATAAAGAGAAAGGAACCGAAATTGGTACTTCTCGCTGGTGACTGTGCAGCCAACAATGAAAAGAAATATACTCAATTAGCAGAAACCCATCACATTCCACTTCACAGTATTGCCGATAAAGAGGCTTTAGGAACGGCCATTGGTAAGGAAGTTAGGGTAGTAGTTGCCGTACTAGATGATGGATTTGCAAAGGCATTACTTAAAGAGATTGATCGATAATAAGGGGGTATGTAGATGTCCAAAAAGCGCGTCCATGAAATCGCCAAAGAGTTCGGCGTAGAAAGTAAGCAGGTTATTTCTATTTTGCAACAACATAATGTAAATGTTACGAAAGCAGTTAATTCTGTAGATGATTCAGGTTATGAAATTGTAAAAAAACAATTAGGTAAAAAATCTGAAGCTCCTAAAGTAGCACAAAAAACAGAACAAAAAGTAGAACAAAAATCTGCTCCAACTGCAGCTCATAAACAAGAAGCTGCGCCACATAAACAACAACATCCAAATCGTTCTAACGAACAGAAAAAGGATAATCGTAAACAAGGTGGTCAAAAACAAGACGATCAATCTAAACAAAAGGACCATAAAAAAGGCAATGTCCGTCATGTACAAATCTCTGAGCCTACACGCAAATCCGATGGTAACCAACATGGTGGTGACCGCGCTAATAACCGCCCTAATAACAATAATAACCGCAATAATAATAACAGAAATAGCAATAATAATAACCGCAATAACAATGGCCGCAATAACAAACAGAACAAGAAAAAGAATAATAACAACAATAATTCCGGAAAGAGAAATGACAACGGAAACAA
>CABQQJ010000047.1 GCA_902466275.1 uncultured Veillonella sp.
TGTATAAGAAAGGCCTAAAAGGCATTGCTGCTTTTCTTGCCATTGGAGCGATTATAGTCTTTGTACTAGCAACCATTGCTAGTCGTGGAATGGGCGTTATTTTTAATGATGTTATGGCTCGACAAACTTTGATGCGCGGTACGGTTACTGTTGAAAGTTTATCTGCTACCCCGTGGGGGACTCTGACTTTTACAGGCCTTGTTTGGAAGGACCCAGAAGGGCATGAGTTGTTCAATGCACCAAGTGGGAAAGTCCGCGTCAATATGTGGGATGTGGTGACACGTAATTTTAAGTCCTCCGCTATCAAGGGCATTGAATTAGATGATGCGGTTATAGTCATTGACTTGGACGATAATAATCGATTGGATTTCGCGCCCATATCTCCAGATGTACATAAACCAATTAACGAGATAGAACCCCGTCCGAAAGCACCTAGAAAGACCACACAAGAACGGCAAGAGGAACTAGGTAAGAAAGTACGTAACTTTAATTGGCAAGGTCAACATTTAGATCTTAAGATTACACTTAGAAATAGTCAGTTAGAGGTCTTTAATAGAAACCGCCATTATGTGATAAAGAATGTAAACTCAAAAATTGATCTTGATAGTAAGAGGGCCATTCGTATCGATATGGAAACGGGCAAATTTGGTGGTACAGCCATAGGGGATGGTCTCGTATTAAAAGGTCGTGTAGATTTAAAGGATGTTTTAAAGCATCGCATGCCTCAACTAGATCTACAGTTTGATGTGAAAGGGGTGGATCCATCATCACTAGGCTTTGGTGAGAATATTCATGATGCCATGACCTTGCTTACAAAGGTAACAGGTGATTTTAACCGCCCTTTTGCTAAAGGTCGTGTGACAATGCCTATTTTACGCATTCCTGCACTTACTTTTGAGAATGTAGTAGGCGATGTGACGTACCAAGATGGCATTTTGAACTTCTCTAATGTCAATGCCAATGTGTTCAACGGGAAACTAGAGGCGAAAGGTGTTTATAATTTGGATACTCGTGCCTATACGATTACTGGCGTAGCAAAGGATTTAGACAGTAGTATAGCCCTCAAGGCTCCTGAGTTCCTCGTGCCCGTATCGGCAAATTTGAACTTTAAAAGTGAAGGCCAACCTCGAGACATGGAGGTATGGGGGAACTTCTGGTCCGGTGAAGGGCACTATATGCTGATTCCAATTCAAAGCATTACGGGAAACTTTCACAATAAAGGGCGGCATTTATCCTTTAGTGATGTGAAAGTACATACGAAAATCACCACTATTACTACGGATGCTCTGCGTATCGATGATGGACAGCTCACGATGGGGCCCCTAAATATTACGTCCCACGGGGGCAGTAATTTTATTCTGTATGATGAGTCATTTGACGAAATTGATGAAAATATGACTCGCATTAAAGATGATATGAAACAAGTTAGGGAAAATAGTAAGCGTGCCTCTGACTCTGCAAAGGACATCGATAAATCTGGGATTACAGCGCCGGACATAAAAGAATCCATGAAGGAGCTGAAGCGGAATATGGATTCGGCAAAAGATAGTTTAAATAATCTGTCAAAAAATAGTAAGCAATAAACTGTATTGAGCCGTAAAGAGTAAGAAGAAACAATACGGTAACAATATAAAGTAAGGGAAATAATAAACTAGCAAAAATTATAAAAAGAAGGCAATCCATCATGGTGATGAGTTGCCTTCTTTAAGTTATAAGGTGCTAAATTGTATGTAGCTATACAAAAGATTTATTATCTGTTTAATCCGTTAGAGCGTACGTATTCGGTATTTTCTGTGTCTTTAGTATCTGTTTTGGTATTAGTTCGTTTTACCGTAATAAGAGGTTTCTTTTCTTTGGTTTCCTCCTCTTCGTATGGAATTACTTTATCTCCTTGATCCGGCAAAAATGTTTCGATACCGTTTCGTTTGCCTTTTTGTGTGTTTGAATCAGTGGCCAATTGACTTTGTTGTGGAACGATATAGATTTCGTCTTTATTAATGGTTACATCATTTAACAAGAGTTTGAATGCGTTTGGACTTACATATAGAATTCCGTCTACCATACGTGCTGCAGGCAGTAAAGATTCGGATGTATCAAGGTTGATGATTTGCAGTTTACCCTTGCGTACGACTTGTTTAGAGTCTGGTTGTACCGCTAAGGTAGCAATGTTCATATCGATTAATGCCGTTTTTGTAGGGGCATCCCAAGATACTTTATAACCTAATGCTTCTGATACTTGACGTAACGCTACGAGTGGCTGATCGTCAACATAGATAACATTCGGTTTATTATCTATGGGCTCTAATAATATGCCATCTACATTGATATAATGCTGTGTCGTTACTGATGCAGGTCTTTTTAAACTCTGTGTCGTTGTAGCTGTCTCCGTTCCGACTGCTGCTTGGGCAGGTTGCACCATTCCGCTTGTGAAAGCTAGCGCCCCAACGGCTATACCGAACAAAATCAGTTGTTTTAATTTCATGGTAACCTCCATTGTGTATAAAACGTAACGATAAATCATAATGGGTACTATAACATGGATATATGAATATTATATTATAAATTTTAATTTTATAAAACTAATAAAGAAGAAGGAATGAATTTATCGATTTTATACTTAGGCTTGATTTTAAAATATATTGCGACAAATAAAAAGACTTATATTAGAGATCTCGTGTAAAATGTAAATAACCACAAATACATGACACGGAGGTCTCTAATATGGTTGGTGGTTCTAGCTTAGAAGGATTTACGGTATCTAGTGCTAACAAAGTTATGGTACGGAGACATATCTTGTTAGGCGTGCGAATGCATGGGAAAGGAGTGGTCCTAATGTTGGTGGGCCTTCTGGAGTTGCTACATGGAGACTGGGGAAGATACAAGTATCTCTTGAGGGAGAAGGTTACGCAGAGCTTTGGGCGGTCATTTAGAAACTTACGGAGATAGAAAAAAACGTAAACTAAAATTCAAAGTTGGTCTAGCAAAGGTTGTAGGTGATTCTATAGGAATAAATGTTGAAGAAAATGAAGATAGAAAAAAAGAACGAGAAGCGCTTGATAAGCGTTAGCATATTGTTGAGGTGAAAATGTTTTTAAAAATATTTAATTTAATCTTTTGGGTTGGAATGATTTTTTTCCTAGGAGGCATTACATTTATGTTTGTTATGGATCCTGAGGTTACTAGTGACGAGTTTTGGATATACTTTTATGGTAGTGCTTATATTATTAGTGGAGTATTTATGTTGGGATGGTATTTTATATATAAACTTTTAAAAAAATGATTATATTTGAATTAATCTTAAGGTCATGATCATTTAAACCCGATAGGACGTTATAGTCTAATATTCAGTAGCTTTAATTACTGAATGATTTAAGACTATAGCGTCCTTTTTTTATTTAGTCATTTGCAGTATAAACGAATGTTGTAGTTATGTTAGTTGCAACTTTCAATTTAATCCTATTTTACATCAAGACTTTTTTAGCACTACGTATGATATAATTTATTTAAATTGAATGATTTAGCAGAATTTATATTTTATAGAAAGAGGTTCCTTATGGCATCCGGCAGATCTGAAAAAGAGTTACAAGGGGTAACGATGTTAGGTCACAAGACCGATTATCCTACTGATTATGCGCCACAGGTGTTAGAGGCGTTTGATAATAAACACCCTGATAATGACTATTTCGTTAAGTTTAATTGTCCTGAGTTCACAAGCTTGTGTCCTATGACAGGTCAACCAGACTTTGCCACAATCTATATTTCTTATGTGCCAGATAAGAAGATGGTAGAGTCCAAGTCTTTGAAGTTGTATCTGTTTAGTTTCCGCAATCATGGGGACTTTCACGAGGACTGCATCAACATTATCATGAAAGATCTTGTGAAGTTGATGGATCCTAAATATATCGAGGTGTGGGGCAAGTTTACGCCGCGCGGTGGCTTGTCTATCGATCCATATGCAAACTATGGCAAGCCTGGTACAGAGTGGGAAAAAACGGCAAAAGAGCGCCTTCATTTCCACGACATGCAGCCTGAGCGCGTAGCATACCGTTAATATGGCATACGAATATTTAACAATGGTCACATCGTTCATAATGTTTTTTATGATCGGTGTGACCTTGTCTATACACCCTGCGTCGATTATGGTAGGGACGAATACCTATATAGAATCACAAAATAAATGGACTCGCTGGAACGGATATATCATCTTTGTGTTGCTCCTATTTGTGTTAGATATGCTCGTAACGAATGGTATATATATTGCGTTTCACGATGTGTATGGTAATCTTTTTAACATTGTTTATCTTGATTTCAATCCTATGGACATGTTCTTTAGTGAAAGCTTTCAAATAGGTGTTATTCTAGTCTTTTCGCTTGTGTTGTTTCAAGTGTTAGGGCTCGTTGATTTAGCTCATGGAGAACGGGATTTATCCTTTTATTATGACCAAGTAGATGCAGGTAAACATAAGCCTTCTTGGATGGAGCGGTACATGGGGAGTCAAAGAGGCTTTCTTGGAGCGAGCTTGTTGGGCTTGCTCTATATGTTGAGAATGACGATAAAAACAATGTGGCCTTATATCGTGTGTCTAGTGTGGTTTAAAATCCTAGCCATACTTGCAAATGTACTAGTATCACCAAGTATTAACCGAATTATGCATGTTGATAATGAAATGACTACCCTAATCATTTTCGACCCATACATTGTCACCTATGCAGTTGCTGGTTTCTTATGGGGCTATGTAGCATTACATCATGATATAACTAAAGTATCGCACTTAGCTAGTAGCATGGCTATATCTCTTATCCCTCGTCTTACAGTCTTGGTAGGAGCAATTTTCTTTATTGGATTGGCCCTCATCATTATAATGGTACCCATCACATGGGATGGGGTACTTGACGCACTTACAAAAAAATAGATAAAGCTAGTTATTTCCTGTATTTTTAGGGTTTTAAAAGTCGTTCTCATTCTCTTGACAATGAAATGATTCAAATGTTAGAGTATGGTTGTATTAATTGGAATACATAAACGGTTATACTCCGTATATGGTGAATAACAAGGTGCAATATAAAATCGTCCTTGGGATGTTCCTAAGGACGATTTTTATCATCTATCGCTAGAGGGAGAATTAGATGAGTATAGTAACAAACCAAACAACTGAACTTATTGGTAAAACACCGATATATCAATTGCCAAATACCAATATTTATGTAAAACTTGAAAAATATAATGTAGGTGGCTCTGTGAAAGACCGTGCCGTTCTTGGCATGTTGCAAGACGCTAAGGCGCAAGGTCGCATCCATGAGGATAGCATCATCGTAGAAGCCACAAGTGGTAATACGGGGATCGCTCTTGCTATGGTAGGCGCTATTTTACATATTAAAACAGTGATTATCATGCCTGAAAGTATGAGTAAAGAACGCCGTGAGCTTATTAAGGCGTATGGGGCGCAGCTCATCTTAACACCAAAAGAAACAGGTATGAAGGGGGCTCTTGAGCGGGCCAATGAAATTTTGGAGAAGTATCCAAATGCTTTCACCTTGGGCCAATTTGTAAATCCTGCAAACCCAGATATGCATTACCGCACGACGGGTACTGAAATTGTAGAACAAGTGCCAAATGTTGATGTATTTGTAGCGGGTATCGGTACAGGTGGTACTTTCACAGGCGTTACAAGACGATTGAAAGAACATAATCCTAATCTAAAAGCCATTGCTGTAGAGCCAACGGGATCTCCTGCTATTACCGAAGGTAAGGGCGGCCCTCACAAAATTCAAGGCATTGGGGCAGGCTTTATTCCTGAAAACTTTGATCAAAGCTTGATGGACGGTGTACAAACTGTAAGCGATGAAGAGGCTTTTAGCGAAGTGCAAACCTTTATGCGTGAAAGCGGTGTTTCTATTGGTCTTTCTTCAGGGGCGGCTATCGTTGCGGCAAAGCGTATTGCTCGTGAAGAGCCAAAGGCTAATATTGTGGTGATTGCGCCAGATGGGGTAGAAAAATATTTATCCCTCTTGGACTTTGGCAACAACGAATACGTTAAATAATAGATTTCAGATAATAAAAATACTGAATTTTGGATTGGTAAAAGAATAGGTTCTATATATAAAGCCTTATATATAGGAATATAGACCAAATATGTTGTATACTAGATATATCTATATTTCTGTAGAATGTAAGTAGAGTTATTTGAGATGGAGTCAATATGATGCATGGTTTGCGCGAATTATGGGGCAAAATTCAATATAATATTAAGCGTGTAATGGATTCTGACCCAGCTGCCACAAGTGTATGGATGGTTATATGGACATATCCGCATATTACGGCTTTGTTCTGGCATTTCTTTGCCCACCGTTTATATAAAGCGGGGTGGCCAATCTTGGCTCGTCGTGTGGCTCTCCATTCTCGTCATGTAACGGGCATTGAAATCCATCCAGGTGCGACGATTGGTCGCGGCCTCTTTATCGATCACGGTATGGGGGTTGTTATTGGTGAAACGGCTATTGTAGGCGATAATGTAACCTTGTTCCATCAAGTAACACTAGGTGGGATGTCTTCTAAAAAGGTAAAGCGTCATCCGACTATTGAAGATGATGTACTCATCGGTACGGGTA
>CABQQJ010000048.1 GCA_902466275.1 uncultured Veillonella sp.
TGCAATCTTTTCGATGCGCTGTTTCCGCTTTTCTACGGATTCAAGGTCAGCAAGGCAAAGCTCAGTATTGATGATTTCGATGTCACGGATTGGGTCAATAGAGCCAGAAACGTGAGTGATGTTAGGGTCATCGAAACAACGAATAACTTGTGCAATCGCATCTACTTGGCGGATATGGCTAAGGAATTTATTACCCAAACCTTCGCCCTTGGATGCACCTTCTACGAGGCCAGCAATATCTACGAAGCGCATAGCAGCAGGAAGGATGCGTTTGGAACCGAACATTTCAGCCAATACAGCTAAACGATTATCTGGAACGTCAACTACACCTACATTCGGCTCAATTGTACAGAATGGATAGTTGGCAGCTTCAGCGCCTGCTTTTGTAATAGCGTTGAATAATGTACTTTTACCAACATTTGGAAGGCCTACGATGCCTACTTCTAAATTTGTGCTCATGGTACCACCTTTTATTAATAAATTGATTTCGTTCTTTGTGAAAGTTTATAGCAATAGTTTGTTATAAACCTTATCAAATAAATATTATACCATACTAATAGGATGGAGTTACTCTATAAATATAAAATAGATTATTTCAAAGTGCTATAATATAAATAGAGTTAAATATATTACTTAAATAATGTGATAAGTTCATATTAAAATATAGGATTAATATAGATTTTTATTCGCCGTAACTATATTGATATAATTTATAGGTGTATATATTAATAGGGTATGGAATGTATCCAATCATGTTAATGTATATATTTTTAAACCTATATAGTGAAAGCTAATAGGAAAGGAAGTTCAGTATGTTTTCCAAGCTATTTGATAGTTTCTTAGTCCATTATTTAGAACGTTTCAATGATCATTGTTTCACCGTAAAAATTGGAGATAATGAATATACAATCGGTGACGGAGAATCCGAGTTTACCGTCATCGTTAATCGCGATATTCCCAAGAAAGATTTGTTAATATCCGCAGAACTCGCCCTCGGTGAAGCGTATATGCGTAAAGATATCGAAATTGAAGGGGATTTGTTTAAAGCCCTTTGTGTAGTCCTTGGTCATGTAGGTAAGGACTCTATCAATCGTAAGGTACTTAGCTCGCTCTTTAATGCGGGTCTTAAAAAGAAAGATCAAAAACAACAAGTATCTTCCCATTATGATTTAGGCAATGAATTCTATAAATTGTGGCTCGATGAAACCATGAGCTATTCCTGTGCGTATTTTAAGCATGAGAATGATAGTCTCAAAGATGCGCAATATCAAAAGGTTCATCATATTCTTGATAAATTGTATTTAAAAGAGGGAATGACTTTACTTGATATCGGTTGCGGATGGGGATTCCTTCTCATTGAAGCGGCTCGTAAATACGGTGTTAAGGGCTATGGGTGTACTCTTTCCGAAGAACAATGGAAAAAAGGACAGGAACGCATTAAAGAATATGGCCTTGAAGGACAAGTTGAGATTGAACTTATAGATTATCGAGACGTAGCGGCTTCCGGTCGCACCTTTGACCGCATTGTCAGCATCGGTATGCTTGAACATGTAGGGCGACCTAACTTTCCTCTGTATATGGAGGACGCATCGGATATGCTTAAAGACGGAGGTTTGTTCCTGCTTCACTATATTAGTGATCCCTCTGAAAAGGAAACAAGTGCCTGGATTCGTAAATATATCTTCCCGGGCGGATGTTTGCCGTCCCTTCGCGAAATGGTCAGCCTCGCTTATGACTATGATATGAATGTCATCGATGTTGAAAGTTTACGGTATCACTATTATAAGACTCTAATGCATTGGTATAACAATTTCCAAGGCGTCCGTGAGCAAGTAGAAGCGAAACGGGGGAGTGAATTCGTACGCATGTGGGATCTGTATCTTTGTGGATGTGCGGCAGGTTTCTACATCGGTAATATGGACTTGCATCAAATTCTGATGACAAAAGGTGTTACGAACGAGTTGCCATTAACACGTTGGTATTAAGTAAGAGTAAAAATAGACTTATAGGACAAAAAAGAGACCATCTTAAGATGGTCTCTTTTAATTAGCGGCATTGTAACTATTTTATATTTGTAGATTATCGAAAGCACGTTCTGTAAGTTTCGTTAAAAATTTTATTGAATGAATATCATATATAATTGTAAAAGAACTTTATCATTCTTTAGTGCCAAGTACTATAAACCCTGAATAGGATTTATTATCCTCTTTTCCTACAATGATTTTGGTACGAACATTAAAGAAATCATTCAGATTATTTTCTGTTACAGTATTCTTGGTGGTACCTAAAATATAGTTATTAGGTTTTAGCATTAAAGTTTTATCAGATATTTGAAGTGCATGATCAGGATAATGTGTGTTCATAATGCAAGCAAGATTAGATTCATCTACGATGTTTCGAATAAGTGAAAGCATGGTATACTGATTTTTAAAATCTAAATGTGATTCTGGTTCGTCCATAATGAGCAGTTGCGGTTCACTCGCTAGTGCTCTGGCAATAAATGCCAATTGCAACTGACCTCCACTTAAGCTTGATGCTGTTTTGGAAGCGAGTGAGGAAATACCTATTCTTTTTAGGACAGAGTGGACTATTTCATAGTCTTTATCTGTAGGTACAGAAAACATACCAATATGTCTACTGCGTCCCATTAATACGATTTCTTCTACCGTATAAGGAAATGATAACTCTCTTGCTTGCGGAACATAGCCAATAGGAGCATTATCATGGGGACTAACTAGTTTATTATTTATGTATATGTTGCCTTCTTGCAACTGCTGTATACGGGAGATACATTTTACTAATGTTGTTTTTCCAATCCCGTTCCTGCCTAAAATAGTCAATATTTCGCCCGATTTTATTGTGAAAGAAATGTCTTTGAAAATATAATCTTTTTTATTATAAGCAAATGAGCCGTTTCTCAATTCAAAAATCATTTCCAATCACCTCGTGTACGGTAAAAAAGACAAGCAAAGAATGGGGCCCCTACTAAGGCGGTGATTATTCCTATTGGTATTTCTGCAGCAATAGCTGAGCGTGCGATTAAATCCACGATAATCATGAAAATAGCTCCGACAATGATGGAGATAGGAAGTAGTTTCTGATGATCTACACCTATTAACATGCGACAAATATGTGGAATGACAAGTCCTACCCAACCGATAATTCCTGTGATGGTTACGCAGGCTGCAGTTATTAACGTGGCCATAGCAATGATAATTAGGCGTAACTTAAAAGGGTTCACCCCAAGTGCTGTAGCTTCCTCATCTCCCATAGAGAGAATGTTGATTTTCCAACGTAAAAAGTATAGCACAGCGCATCCAAAGATGATAGGAATAGAGACGAGTGAAACATTTTCGTAGGAAGCTGTAGAAAAACTACCCATTAACCAATATGTGATTGCCGGTAATTTGTCATATGGATCAGCTACATATTTAATTAAAGCTATCAATGCTCCGAAAATAGCAGAAACAATCATTCCTGATAAAACCAGTGATAATGATGTGATTTGATTTCTTAGGCGAGCTAGACTATATGTGAGGCAAACACTGGCAATACCAAAGATAAGTGCAAATCCCGTAGCGTATATATTTATACCGGAAATTAATATTCCCAGTGCAGCGCCGAAGGCTGCACCAGAACTGACACCTAATATATCCGGACTGACTAATGGATTTCTGAAAATACCTTGAAAAACGGTTCCAGCTATTGCAAGAGCTCCACCGACAAGTATGTTTAGTAAAATTCGAGGAATACGAAGATTCCAAATTACGGCTGATTCCATATCAAATGCAGCTGCAGAGCTTCCGTTTGATAAAATATTTATAACTTGTGTGGGCATTAGCATATATCGACCAGTCATTAAGGATATTAATACAGTAAGAGCGAGAAATACTAAAAGGCAGAAAAATATAACTAGATATTTATTTTGAGAGCTCATGAGTACTCCTTAGTTAAAATGTGGGAGTGTTATTTATAGAAGTATTTAAGATGGTATTAATTTCACTATCTGTGAGATTGTAATGGTAGAAGGTATTGTAAAACTGTTTTAAATCGTCACGTAATATATAGTCATTAAAAGTATCAGGTTGAATGAGTTGTCCCATCCATTTCATCATTAATGGTGTTTCCACATTAGGTGCATCCCAACGATAGATTCCCATAGGTGCTTTATAAACTCGATGGTTTTTTACAGCTTTTATGTTACTCCAATTTTGACCTTCAAGCTTATCCTGATAAATATCATCAGGTGTAATAGAATCAAAGTTGCTTAATATAATTATATCTGGATTCCAGGTCATGATTTCTTCCATTGAGACTTTAGTCCAGCTACCTTTTGTATCTTTTGCGGCATTTTCACCACCTGTCATAGTAATCATGAGTTGATTGACTGATTCGTTACCTGCAACAGTTAGATTCTTATTTTGCAAATATAATACTTTTGGCTTATTTGGTAACGCAGAAGCATTTTTTTGTTTAAAATATGCTTCTGAATCTTTATGGTATGAGATTAAGGCTTCAGCTTGTTCTGGTTTATCTAGAATCTTGCCTAACAGACGAATTCCGTTTTGAATATCTTCCAATGTTCCATACTTTATGGATACAGCAGGTATACCTAGCTCTTTAAGTTTTTTTGCTACCTCTGGTTGATAATCCCAAATGATGACGACATCAGGCTTTAACTTAGCAACTTCTTCAAAATTAACATTGAAATTGTTGTCTACAAATGATGAATTAACATTTTCTAAATCAGGCGCTAACGTCTTAAATATACTGGCTTCATATGACTTTTTAGCTGATGGATGGATACCTACTATTTTTTTATCGCTACCATCAACTGCATATACAATAGAGGTCCAAGGGATAGGGACGATAGCGATACGATTAATTTCTTTCTTCATAGATACGTCTGTACCGGTTAAATCTGTAACGACTTTTATATTATCGTTGGGTTTATCGTTTGGACCAACAGAATTAGTACAACCGGCAAATAGTAGAGGACATATTAATAATCCTGCTATAAGACTATTGTGTATAAAATTTTTCATTTTCATATGGCACCTCCATGATGGATATAAATTAAATAAACTTATCCTAGCATTTTAAAAAATAAACTTCTAATTCCTAATTTTTATGTACATATAGAAGAATATTATAAAGTTAAAATATGTAAAAATATCCGGTAATAGAGTTTCTGATAGTTTTTTTGGGTATAAAAAAGGCCCTCATCTATTAAGTCGATGAGGACCTCGCTCTATTATAGAGAATGTGCTCTTAATTCTTCAGCAGATTGTGTGGAAATCCAAGCTGGTGGAATGTCGAATACTGTATAGCAACCTGTGCCGCCGTGTTTAGCAAGTCGGTAGAGACCACGAGCGTAAGCAACAAGTGCAGAGCCTGTGAATTCAGGGTTAGAGTCAAGTTTCAAGGAGTACTCAATAACGTGACGTGTGCCTTCTGTACTTTCACCAGAGCGAAGAACGAAGCCACCATGTGGAATGCCTTTGTGGTCGCGATCAAGTTCTTCTTGGGAAATGAAGTTGACTACAGTTTCATAGCCTACGAAGTAGTTTTCCATAGTTTTGATTTCATTTTCGATTTTAGCTTTGTCCGCATCAGGAGCAGCTACTACATAGCACTCACGAAGGTGACCTTTGTAGCCATCAACGTCTGGAGTTTCACCATTACGGATTGCTTCAAGGTATTGTTCTTTAGGAACAGTGTATTGACGAGCATCAAGAACACCATCGATACGGCGAATGGCATCGGAATGGCCTTGGGATACACCGCGGCCCCAGAATGTGTAGGATTTACCTTTTGGCAAGATTGCCTCCGCGTAAACGCGTTGCAAAGAGAACATGCCTGGATCCCAACCACAAGAAATTAATGTAGCAGTTTTGGCCTCTTTAGCTACTTTGTCTACATTAGCGAAGTGTTCAGGAATACGTGCATGTGTATCGAAGGAATCGATACAGTTGAAGTATTTTGTTACCATTGGAGTTTGTTCGATAAGGTCTGTTGCAGAACCACCGCAAAGAACCATAACATCGATTTTACCTTTGAAGTTTGGTAGATCTTCCATAGTATATGTAGGAACACCAGACACTGTTTCTAAACCTTTACGGCGAGAGAATACACCAACAAGCTCCATATCAGGTTGTAATTTTACGGATGCTTCAACGCCACGACCTAAGTTGCCGTAGCCAACGATACCAATACGAATTTTGCTCATATTAGCCTCCTATATAAATCGAGAAATTTAATAATTAACATTTTTATTATAGCATAAAATGATAGTTATTAATATTTTTCTATAGAATCAAATAAAATTAAATATATAATACTATCTATCGTATTGATGCTGAGATAGATCATAACGTTTAACTAACATAAAAAGGACCGATTATACTCCTAATATAGGTGTACAATCGGTCTTTTTGTCTTTATAGATTTTAGTTTCTATAGGAGATAAGCTTTATGCTAATTATCCTATTAGAATTTTAATGTTTTAATTCTTTCAACGGCGCGAATTGTATTTTCACGGCTACCGAAAGCTGTTAAACGAAGGAAACCTTCACCGTGAGGACCAAAGCCAGAGCCTGGTGTAGATAC
>CABQQJ010000049.1 GCA_902466275.1 uncultured Veillonella sp.
AGATACATCTAAGCCTAATTATGTATTAAATAAAGTTACGACAGCAACTTATGATAAGACAAAATATGTGATTGCCACAAATTCAGGTTATAAACTATTCGAATTACCACATTTTGATGACGATATAACCTCATTTTATAAAGACTTATTTGTTTATAAGTCTGATAGTAAATATGGTCTAATGGATTATAAAGGCCATATAGTCGTTGAACCTAAATTTGATAAGGTTACCATAGATGAGCCATTATTAGCTGCATATATTAAAAAAATAGAATCCGTTGATAAATAATGAGTATGTATCTGGTTATTTTTAGAAGTAACTTACATAAACTAGCTTATAGGAATATAGGCTAGTTTTCTTTTGTTTTTAAATTACTTCCGATAACGATATATTATCGGAAGTAATTATATAAAGAAAATTGGGCCTATATGGCCCAATCCCTTATATTATATAGTTTTTTAGCTATTTAAGCTTATTTACGTTTAAATGTGTATGGTTCGTATTCTACATCATTATGACGGTTAGTCCACCAATTCCAACCGATTCTTGCAAGCTTCCATGCAATAAAGCCTACGATGATTCCCAATACTAAGCCTGTTAATACATCTGTTGGATAATGTACAAATAGATATACTCTAGAAAATGCTACTACTAATGACCCAAGTAATGCTATAATTCCCAAATATCGCTTCTGAGGCGCTATTTGACTCAAGCCTAGGTAAATGGTCATGGCAGATGCAAATGAACCAAAACTATGACCTGATGGGAATGAATAGCTTGTAGCTTTTGGTAGTGCAGATTCTAACGGCACCGTTACATTTGGAAAATCAACAAATGGTCTTAATCTCGCTACATTTGGTTTTAAACCTTGGTCGCCAATTATAAATACAAATCCTAAAGCAATAATAATTGCCACGCCTAAAACACGATATTTTTTTTGTAGCATTAATAATAAGGCTATTATAATCCATAATGCGCCATTACTTGTGATTTTTGAAATAAATGCCATAATTGGTGTTAAAAAACTATATACAAAATGTTCATGTACATAGAAGATTAAAGAGTGATCAAATTGTAAAATTGTGTCCATAAATTCCTCTTCTATTCTACTCTCATCTAAATGATAATTATTGAGAATATCTTATGCTTTTTATTTTAATAATTAATCTATACTAATTTATTTACGTCTATAATGATTTCTCATTTACAGCCCAAATTATAGCCTAAACTATTTATATACAATGGTCAATAGTTTAGGCTATATTTCATAAAAACTATAATTATGTTTTCTTTTTGTCACCTTTTTTTACTGCTGCTTCAGATGTAGTAGGCATTGTAATAATTGTATCTACTGGGTCATATACAGACTCAAAGGAATCGGTTTGAGTAACCCAGTTGCCATATGTAATGGTTCTATATGTATTCATTTTCAAGCCTACATGCCCTTCTTGTACCTCTTTTTCTTTTAAAGATGGATCTACCTTAGTTATTGTTTTATTTGGAATCTCACCATAATCACCTACAGAGATAGATACATTTTTTGGTTTATCTTCAGCTGTACCTATAATGTAAATAGTTAACGTACCATTATTCATAACACTTAAGATATAAATAGAATGTTGGTACGGATTTCTAAACTTAAAGTCTAAATAGCCCCAAGCTACCGTAGCATCTCTACCAGCTTGAATATATCCAACTAGTTCAAAATGAGGTGTACGTTCAACAATATTCATACCAGATAATAAAGCTGTATTAAAAATAGTAGAACTCACTTGGCAAATACCGCCACCAATGCCTGGAACTAATTTGCCATCAATCATAACAGGCGCATCATCATAGCCAGCTTCTGCAGTACGTTCGCCTACTACATCGTTAAAGGAGAATTGTGCACCGGGCTTAATGAGTGTACCATTTATCTTATCAGAAGCTAATTGGATATTATGTGTTCTGCTTTCATTACTTAAATTATACTCCGTTGTGAAAGATGCTAATACAGTATTTAAAGGTTTTAGATCAGTATCAGTAACTTTTACCGTATTCTGCGTAGTAAATACCATAGAAAGAGAATTTATACTATCGCTAATCTGTAGATCATCTTTTAGCTTTTTCAAGGTAGCATCGATATCAATACGTTTGCCTTCTTTTGACGGATGTATTACTACTTGTCCATTTTCAACAGTAAGATAGGCATCATGACCAGGTGTATCTATTGTTTTTGCTAACTCAGTGAGATATGTTTTACCCTTTACTTCGTCTAACTTATATTGTGGTTTAAAATGATGACCATAAAATAAACCATTAAATCTATGTGACAATACTGTCCACATATCATCCTCATAGCCGTATGTGGAAATAGCTTTTACCATAGCCTCTGTATCGAATTGAATACCTAAATCATGATATGTGGCTTGTTGTTTTTTATTATTTCCCATATCGATAGATATAGTCTGAGGTATCTTATCGTTCAGCTCTTGTAAACGCGCTTGTAATTTGTTCTTTGGTGTATTTGATAGATCTGTATCATTATAATATACGCCATAGGAAATATTTTCTGTTGGAATGTATGAGCAGCCAGTTGTACCCAAAAGAACAAGTACTGTTCCTACTAATATGTATTTCTTCGTCATGTATTCGTAAACGCTCCCGAATAAGTTATTATATTCTCTAATTATAGCATATAAGTACCTATTCTATGGTACAATTATATTGATATTTTTAGGGGTAAGGGTGAATTATGTCAGAGTCTAAGAAACAACAAAAGCATTTTTATTTGCGCAATAATGATGCGCTTATGAATAGTACAAAGTTGTCTATGAAAGCAAAACAAAGCATATTGTTATCTAAGGCTGAGAATACTGTTGATGCTTACGAATCGGATTGGGACGATTTCGTAGATTGGTGTACTTATCAAAAGGTATCTTATTTTCCAGCTACACCAGAAACAATAGTAAATTATATTAACGATCTAGCAGATTATGCAAAGGCAAATACAATTTCACGTCGTATTAGTGCTATATCTGAAAATTTTAATGCTTCTGGCCAAAGAGATAATCCATGTATGGCTCCTATCGTTAAACAGGCCTTACGTGGTATTAGACGATTAAAAGGAACATTCCAACAAGGAAAAACCCCAGTTTTGTTAGAAGATATTGAAGATATTATAGACTGTATGACTAAGCTAGATGTACCGGAACTTCAATTATTGCGCGATAAAGCTATTCTTTTGATTGGCTTTATGGGTGCTTTCCGGCGCAGTGAGATTGCAGCTATTACGGTAGAAAATCTTCAATTTTCACCACAAGGTGTTGAAATCTTTGTAGCATCCTCTAAGGCCGACCAAGAAGGTCAAGGTGCAGTGGTAGCTATCCCACATTTATCTGGTTCTCCGTTAGATGCAGTACGAGCCTTACAACAATGGTTACGTGCATCTGGTATAACAGATGGTCCTGTATTTAGAGGTTTTACTAAAAATATGTCGTTACGTAAAACAGCTATATCCGATAAGATGATTGCAGAAATCGTAAAGAAATATATTTCTCTTATTGGTCTAGATCCGACCATGTATGGCGCTCATAGTTTACGTCATGGCTTTGCAACGACTGCAGCAGCTTATGGTGTTGAGGAGCGTAATATTATGCGACAAACTCGTCATCATAGTGTAAATATGGTTCGTCGTTATATCAATGAAGCGAATAAGTTTGTAGATAATCCTATCTCTACAATTTTTGAAAAGCGATTTAGATAACAATCATAAATCAGTTGATTTAGACAATAACTATAAATCATTTAATAACATACATTAGATAACAAAAAGCAGCTATCTCTGTTAGAGTAGCTGCTTTTTTGCGTGGGATTAACCCATATATATTTAGTTTTGAGCCATATAGTCCAAAGCTCTAACTGGACTATCAGATTTCTTTGCTGGTACCTTTAAAACTGTACCAGGTACAAGTGTACCAGAATCACTAATGTTGTTAAGTTCTTTCATGGCATATACCATTTCACGAACATCCATATCTTTATGAGCTGTGCGAGCTGCAATATCCCACATCGTATCACCTGCTTGTACTTTTACTTCACGGATAGCATGTGTGTTTGCTTCTGTTACAGGATTTGTCATATTATAGCCGAATAAGATTGTTAAGCACATTCCTACCATCATCAATATATTTTTCATCTCATACCTCACATTTACATCGAACATAATATCTGAGAACATTTGTTTGTTTACATGCTTATAATAGCACACGAACGAATGTTCGGTCAAGTGTTTTAGAACAAATGTTTGCAAAAACTTTTAAAATTGCCTATAATAAGTATGTAAGTTAGTAATTATCTTACTTTTTCATTATATAGTATGACATGTGTTATTTTTTACGCATATAAATATTGACATTACATTGACTTTGGAGGTTCATCGTGAGACGCCCTGCTACAGATATTAATACAAAACAGCGCCGTATATTAGACTTTATAAAAGATTCATTACATAATGAATATCGTTGTCCTACAGTTCGTGAAATCTGTACACATGTAGGGCTAAGTTCCACTTCTACTGTTCAATCTCATTTGAATGCGCTAGAAAAATTTGGCTATATTAAGCGTGATCCAAATAAAAATCGTGCTATTACTGTATTAGAAGATACTAAACCTTCTATTTCAGTAGCCGATAATGAAACGTCTAGCTCTGATAACTTTGAGTTTTTAGGTGCTGGACTTAAACAAGTACCTCTTATCGGTACTGTACAAGCAGGTATGCCTATTACAGCGGTAGAAAATTTAGAATCTACTCTTACATTACCTGTTCAATTAACTGGTGATTCTGACTGCTTCTTACTACGCGTTCAAGGCGAATCCATGATGAATATTGGTATGTATGAAGGCGATATGTTAATTGTACGTCATCAAAATACAGCCAATAATGGCGATATTGTGGTAGCTCGTATTGATGATGAAGCTACAGTAAAACGTTTTTACAAAGAAAATGGTCACATTCGTTTGCAGCCTGAAAATGATGATTTTGATCCAATTATTGTAGATGATTGTCATATTGAGGGTCTCGTAATCGGTCTTGTACGAGATAGAATATAAACAAAAGAACGGCAACATATTGTTGCCGTTTTTTTGTTACATGTATAAAGTTTATTTTTAATGTAAACTATTTTCTCTCCGTAGAGTAGCAAAAATAGCACCTGATATATTATGCCATACACTAAAAATAGCCCCTACTAGCGTTGCTAATGGGTTTAATGCAAAATTTGTTGCTGCCAATGTTACGGCTAAACCACTATTTTGCATTCCTACCTCTATTGCTAGCGCTGTAGTTTTATCATATCTTAATTTAAGCAGTGCTCCTACACCTAAGCCTAGTAGTAGACCTAGTATATTATGTATACCAACAACAATAAGTGTTTCAAGTCCAGAAACCAATAGTTTATCCTTGTTGATAGCAATAATGGCTGCTATTAACAGTATAATAGCAATCATTGAGAAGATCGGACTAATGCTGGTTAAAGTATTGATATGTGATTTACATACATATTGGATTACTACACCCAATAAGATTGGCACAATAATAACTTTTACCATAGTAATCATCATAGGTAGAACTTGAACATCTACCCATGCACCACCGATATATAAGATTAATAATGGTGTAACTATGGGAGCTATTAATGTTGAAGTAATTGTCATTCCTACAGATAAAGGGACATCACCATTGGCAATATAGGTTATAACATTACTGGCTGTTCCACCGGGACAACAACCTACTAATATTACACCAATAACAATATCTGGTGATAATGTGAATATATGGCAAATTCCCCAAGCTAATAGAGGCATTATCGTATATTGTGCAAGTACACCAATACAAATATCTTTTGGATGCCTAAAGATACTACATAAGCTTTCAAACTTAATAGTAAGCCCCATTCCAAACATGGCTATACCAAGTAAAAAAGGTGTATAAGCGATTGCCCAAGTAAAGTATTCTGGTACTATATAGGCAATACATGAAAAGCCTAGGATTATAAAAATTAAGTATTTGGAAAGGACGTTGTTGAGTGTAAGTAAATGATTCATAACTTCTCTCCTTAATTTGGATCGTATGAGAAGTTATCGATAAGTCGTGTAGAACCAATATATATAGCCATAGCCACTAATACTGGGGCAGTAACCTCTTGTACAGGTTGCATAGTCTTAGCATCAACAACTGAAATATAATCTATTTTAGCAAGCGGTTCGGTTTGTATTGTGTCTGTCATAGTATCAATGATACATTTAGCAGGACACCCATATTGTATAGTTTGTTTTCCCAATTGAATAGCTTTATACAATATGGTTGCAGCTTTCCGTTCTTCACTAGACAAATATGTATTACGAGAAGATTTTGCTAAACCATCTTTTTCACGAACAATGGGAACACCAATAATATTGACAGGAAAATTTAAATCAAAGACCATTTTACGTATAATGGCTAATTGCTGTGCATCTTTTTCACCAAAATACGCATTTGTTGGTTGAGTAATATTAAAGAATTTTGCCACCACAGTGCAAACGCCTTTAAAGTGAATT
>CABQQJ010000050.1 GCA_902466275.1 uncultured Veillonella sp.
ACGGGCTCCTACGGCCGGTGCAATGAGTAGGGAGCTAATCAAGATAGCCCCTACCGATTGAATGCCGATAATGATAGTCATGATTAATAGTGAACGATATAAAATAAGGGTGAAAGTGACGGGAATTTGTAGTGTTTTGGCGTATTCCACATCGAAGGAGATGAGCTTTAACTCCTTCCAGAATAATGCGGTTAACACGATGATGATGAGCGCCGCTGCAGATGTGATGTACACGTCGCGCGCTAATATGGTGGCTGCCTGTCCAAATATAAATTTTGAAAGCCCTGCTTGACCAGCATTGTTTAAGCTTTGTACATAGGTGAGCAATACCATACCGAGCCCAAAGAAGGCAGAGAGTATGGTGGCTAAAGCGCCATCAAATTTGATTTTGCTGTTTTCTACGGTGATGGTAATGAGCCAAGCCGCAGTGATAGAGGATAGGGCAGCACCTGCGATGAGAACTTCGATGTCCTTGATGCCCGTCAGCAAGAAGGCAATGACCACACCGGGTAGTGCCGCATGAGATAGGCCGTCACCGATGAGGCTTTCCTTGCGCAGTACAGCGAAGGTGCCTGCAATACCACTGGCAAGGCCCAAGAGAGCCGTGCCGAGCAATACCATCTGTGTCGTATAGGATTGGAGTATGGTCATACAATCCTCCCCTTGCCGTAGGTGCGCTCAATAGCTTCGTCCGTAAATGTATCTGCTACAGGACCATAAGCGATAGTTTGTTTGTTTACCATCGTTACCCAATCGAAATATTGGGGCACCGTATTCAAGTCGTGGTGGACGACGATAACCGTTTTGCCTCGAGCTTTCATTTCTTGTAAAAGCGAAATAATAGCATGCTCTGTGGTTTTATCGACGCCCTTGAAGGGCTCGTCCATGAGGTAAATATCTGCCTCTTGTACGAGGGCTCTCGCGAGGAATACACGCTGTTGTTGGCCCCCTGAAAGTTGACGAATTTGCCTATTCACATAGTCGCTCATGCCCATTTTTTCAATCATGGAGAGGGCGAGTTCCTTATCCTTTTTGCTAGGTCGCTTGAACCAACCTAGATGACCATAGCGACCCATAAGTACAACGTCTAATACGGTAGTAGGAAAGTCCCAGTCTACGCTACCGCTTTGAGGGACATAGGCGATTTTCTTGTAATCCTTTTTGTCCATCGCAAGGTGATGGTCGATATAAAACTTAACACTACCTGAGATAACTGTTAATAGGCCTAACATGGCCTTTAATAATGTAGATTTACCAGCTCCATTAGGGCCGACGATGGCCGCTAAGGAACCGATGGGTACCTTCATATCTACGTCCCATAATACGGGTTTTGTCGTATAGGCTACGGTCATATCTTCAACTTCAACGGCCCATTCCATGGAGACCTCCTTTATTTAAGTGCTTTAACAATTGTATCGATATTGGCTTTTACCATGCCGATATATGTGCCGCCTTCAGTGCCTTCAGAACCGAGGGAGTCGGAGTATAATTCGCCACCGATAGCAACGTTCCAGCCTTTAGCCTTAGCTGCTTCTTGAACGGCTTCAATTGTTTTATGTGGTACAGAAGACTCTACGAAAATCGCTTTAATTTTGTGGTCTACGATATATTGAACCAGTTCATTCACATCTTGTGTGCCTGCTTCTGTAGCAGTGCTTACACCTTGCAAACCTTTTACTTCAAAGCCGTATGCGCGAGCAAAGTATTGGAATGCATCGTGAGCTGTTACAAGTACGCGAGATTCTTTCGGAATAGATTCTGCTTGAGCTTTAACGTACGCATCAGTTTCATCTAACTTAGTAAGATATGCGTCATAGCGTTTTTTGTAATCTTCTTTATGAGCCGGATCGGCTTTAGCAAGACCTTCGTATACTGCTTTTGCTGCCAGTTTCCAGTTAGCAACGTCAAACCA
Organism: uncultured Veillonella sp.; assembly: GCA_902466275.1. Lineage (GTDB taxonomy): Bacteria > Bacillota > Negativicutes > Veillonellales > Veillonellaceae > Veillonella. The sequence goes on from CABQQJ010000050.1 coordinate 1,913, forward strand.
AATATGAGGGTCTTTTGTTTTTACACCATCTTCTTCGTCAAAGTCGAGCAATGTAGCTGGATCAATGGCATCAGATACGCGGATGGTCGCTTTATTTTGCTTTGTTAGATTATCGAAAATGGAGCCCATTTTACCTTCCAAGTGAATGCCGTTGTATACTACAACATCCGCCTTAGACATAGCTGTTACATCGCCTGCACTCGCTTGATATAGGTGAGGGTCTACACCAGGTCCCATGAGACCTTGTACGGTTACATGGTCACCGCCGATTTCTTTTACTAAATCCGTTAACATCGTTGTAGTAGCTACGACATTAAGTTTTTTCTGACTATCTTGGGCTGTGTCTTTTCCGCAGCCTGCAAGGGCAAATACTATAAGTGCTAATGATACGACGACTAATAAAATTCGATTAAATTTCATAATAAGCCTCCTTTTTAATAGATACTAAATTTAAAAACATTAATGACTTTGTTTGAGAGAAATATTTTGTTCTAATAATGAAATAATTTGAAGAAGGAGAATATCTCTCTAAATTTAAACGGAAAAATAGCCGCTACTAACGTAGCGGCTAGTGGCAGTTATACGGTCTTCTGCTAAGGTCAAAATAATCTAGGGAATAAGTGCTTGTAGATGGCTAGGCCCAATGAGGGCAACGATACCAAGTACCATCATGACCTTCATTTGAATACGCTTTCTACGTCTCATGATGAACCTCCTTTGTGTAGTTTTTTGTCATATCAACTAGATATGTGAGTCCGGACAGTTATCTTGAATTCAATATATCATAAATGAGAAATTTTATCAATAAGAATTTATTCTTTTAATATTCATCTTTATTTAGTATGATATTATGCATAGGTAAAAGGTTAATAAGGAGGCTTCTTATGAATAAATTATTCCGATACGCTGCTGCAGCAGTACTCGTTGCATCTTTTGGCATGTTAAGTGATTATACAGCTGATGCAGCGAAGTTTTTAGAATCTCCAAGGGAGGTTACTATTGTAAAACCTGAGTTGCCTGAAATCCCTCAAACCGCTACGGTAGCGCCTGATATGCGCGTACGCTTCTTGATTGATAAAAAAGGTAATGTTAAAAATGTTTTCGTAGAGCGCTCTTCTGGATATGCTCCCGTTGATGAAGCAGTAAAAAAAGCAATTTTGCAGTGGAAGTTTACCCCTGCTATTGGCACAGATCAAAAGGCACACGAATCCATTATTGGGATGACAATTACTCTGCCTAAGCAAGCTGTGAAAGCTAAATAAGGAGAAAACGATGAATAAAGTGTTGCGTTGTATTATCTTAAGCTCATTGTTTGTAATGAGTATGGTAGCTTCTGTGTTGGCAGCTCCATATGATCCACCAGTAGCTATAGCTACACCACCTATTGACCGAGCACTGCTCGCTGCCTATGGTGAAGCAGCTCATGGTGCAGATATACGTTTTACCATCAAGGAAGATGGTTCTGTAGGGGACGTTGAAGTTGTCTCATCTAGTGGCTCTAGTGCTCTTGATGCAGCCATTGTTGATACTATTTCTAAATGGAGATTTAGTCCTGCCACAGATTCTAATGGTAAACCTGTAGCATCTTCTAAAACTGAATATATTGATTTTAAAAACTAATCAAAGGCACTCATACAGAACTGCACTCCAAAAATTGGACACAATTTTTGAAGTGCAGTTTTTGTATGCCAAAATATTCTAAAAAATAAAGTAAGGTTATTCACTTTCATAACATTGGATTCGTAAATTTTAAAAATAAATCAAAATTGTATCTGTAGCAACTGAAAATTACTTTCAAAATGGTATAATAAAAATATAATTATAGATTAGCCCGTGGAGGTATAAGCATATGAATCCATTAAAACAAAAGCTAGATATTAACAATGAACGTTACAGAATTATTGTGTCCATTAAAGAAGATTATTTAGATGGTAAATTGTCCTTAGAAGAGGGCAATCGCATTTTAAAAGAGAAACTAGGTACTTGTACACCTGATGAGTTTGCCTATGCAGAGCAAAGTTTGAAAGGTGTTTACAAGGACGAAGAAATCCTAGAGAAAATGGATGATCTCTTAGATCTATTTGATGGCGTTTTGGTGCGTGCTGAAAATGAGTATCCTGAGAACCATCCGTTGTGGGCGTACTTGGAAGAAATCAACGCTGTTGAGAAGGTTGCTCTAGAAGCGGATGAATTATTAAAGCAAGAGAAGTTTATCAAAAATCCGTGGCTCGGCGTTTTTGATTCCTTAGCAGAGTGGAGAACACATCTGTCTCGTAAGCAAAATCAACTGTATCCAATGCTTGAGGACCACGGTTTTGACCGCCCAACGCGCATTATGTGGACCTTTGATGATGCTGTGCGCGATGCTATCTCTGCATCCTATGCATTGCTTCGAGAGGATAAATACGAAGAATTCCTAGCGTCTGTACCAGAAACCTTGGCGAAATTACGGGATTTGAATTCTAAAGAACTAGAAGTCTTATTGCCCACATCTTATAAATTGTTGAGTGACGAAGAGTTTGTTCGGATGAGTAAAAATGACCATGAAATTGGTTATGCTATCATCAATGCGCCAGGTTTATATGTAGTGCCAGGTATTAATGATTCTGCGGCGCAATTGAATGGCAATAATTCAGCTCAAGGTGGTGCTGTATCTAACGAATTTTTAAATGATTTAGCGGGCTTGCTATCTAAATATGTAGGTCCTGTTGGTGGTGCGCCCGTTGGTAAGGACGCAGTCCTCGATGTAGCAACGGGTAAATTGACATTAGAGCAAATTAATTTGTTGTTCCGTCATTTACCGGTAGATTTATCCTATGTAGATGAAAATGAACTCGTTAAGTTCTACAGCGATACGGCACATCGTATTTTCCCTCGCAGTGCGAACGTTATCGGCCGTGAGGTGAAGAATTGTCATCCTGCAAAATCTGTTCATATAGTAGAGGAAATCGTAGAGAAGTTCCGTTCTGGCGAGCAAAGCCAAGCAGAATTCTGGATCAATAAACCAGGCTTGTTCATCTATGTTATCTACACCGCAGTACGCGATGAAAATGGTAAATTCCGCGGCGTATTGGAAATGATGCAAGACTGCACTCATATCCGTGAGCTAGAAGGTTCCCGTACATTGTTGACTTGGGATAAAACTGATTTTGTAGGCGATGGTGGTAAAGAAAAATCCTTGGCTCAAGAGGCTGCAGAAGAGGTAGAAGAAGAGCCGTTAACAACTGATGCGGATGGTCGATTCCATATCGATGCAAAAACAACATTGTCAAATCTAATTAAACAATGCCCGGATATTGTAGATCATTTGATTTCTTTAAATCCTAAATTTGAGAAATTAAAAACACCTATGGTAAAAGTAATGGCTAAGGTGGCAACAATCAAGATGATGGCAGAACGCGGCGATTTTGAGGTAGATGATCTAATTAGCAAAATCGATGCATTTATCAATAAAGATAAGAAATAATTGTATTCTTTAAATGCTAAAGAGGCGAGTTCTTAAGAGCTCGCCTCGTTTTGTTATTTGATTGATTGCTTTGCAACTATGTCATGTTTTAACGTATTCTATTGAATACTAATAGTTTCATGCCGCTAGGTATTAATTTATTACATTACAAATGTGTTGCACTAATTTAAAATAAACATACATTAATTTCCTATAAATCATCTGTTTTATGTATACAAATTTGATTGAACAGGGTAAAATAGAACATAATGAAAGTATTTGCGTAAGCAGTGTTTTCGTATACAACATTACTTTTACAAGAGAAATTACTAATATATTAAAAGGTGAGGATCTAGATACTATGTCTACAAGACGCGTTTGGAAGCAAAGTGAAATTAAAACAAACCCATTATTTTCTATGATGCGCAGTACAATTGAAACTGCATTCTATGGGAACAATGTAACTCCTGTAACATCTGTGGCACAAGCGTATCAACTAGCCTCTGAAGAGCCAGGTGTTATCGTCCTCGATATGCCTGTATATAAACCATGCGAGCAAGGTTTGCCAGCTGATGCAAAGGTACTAGTTACAAATGACGGTAAAACTACAGGTCGCTATGCAAAAGCTCGTCGCATTATTGGCGATGAAGGCATTGACGAAGTGGAACTTGCTAATATTGCACGTGATGCAGTCTATGATAGCCGTGGTAAAGAATGGATTTCTGCTGAAACTATCGTGGGCCTTGATAAAAAATTCACTGCTCGTGCTCATTTGATGATTCCAAAAGACCACGCATCCATTTTGTACTCCTGGATCATGAACTTCAAGTTCTTTGATGCAGCTGTAAAAGAATTCTACAATGATAGTTTAGAGATCCCAGAAGGTGATATCTACATCTATTCTGATCCAGATTATGTTGTACCTGGTCATCCAGGCGGTCTTGCTATCTTTGACCCTGCTCATAACTGTGCCATGATTCTTGGCATGCGCTATTTTGGTGAGCACAAAAAAGGTACTCTTACATTGGCATGGTCCTTGGCAAATCGCCTCGGCTATGTTGCTTGCCATGGTGGTATGAAACGTTACAACCTTGATAATGGCAAATCCTATACTATCGGTGTATTCGGCTTGTCCGGTTCCGGTAAATCTACATTGACTCATGAAAAACACGATGGTCGCTATGATATTTCTATCTTGCATGACGATGCGTATATCAT
>CABQQJ010000051.1 GCA_902466275.1 uncultured Veillonella sp.
TTATTTACAGTGGAATCACCACGTGCTGCAAGGTTTGCTTTAACTGTGGAAATATCGCTATCTGTTTTCAAAGCTACGTGTAATTGATTGTCACGCCAGTACATTACACCGTAATCTTGGAAAGCATCTTCTGTTTTGTATGTTTTATTCAATTCAGCGAATACTTTATCTTCCAAAGCAGCTTGTTGTTTTTGATCAAGTGCTTTTAACGTGCTGCGACGAACAGGACGAACTGTGCGAGTAGGTTCAGTTTTTTGAGCTACTGCGGCATTTTTATTGCCCTTTACGTCTTTTTCAACTTTTTTTGCATCAGCTTTTACGGCTTTGTCAGCTTTAGCTACATCTTTTTTAGCATCTTTGCTTACTTTGGACGCATCTTTTTCTGCTGCTGTATCAGCTTTTTTTACATCTTCTTTTACAGCTGTTTCAGCTTTTGCTTCAGTTGTAGTATGTTTTGGTGTTGCAAGGCCAGCACCATTAAGCATGCGGTTCAAGATTGTTGCCGCTTGTGCTCTTGTTACAGGTTGTTTAGGGTTAAAGTTTTCTGTTGCCCCAGATGCTACGATGCCACGTTGAGCCATGTATTGGATATCTGCCAAGTAAGCAGAGGAGATGCTAGCTTCATCTTTAAATGTTACTTTTTCTGTTTTTACAGGTGTAGAAAGATTCAATTTTTTTGCTAGGCTAGCAGCAGAAGCAACGAATTGTTCGCGGTCCATAGTTTTGCTAGGTGTGAAAGCTGTTTTAGATGTGCCTTCCATTACGCCTGCAGCACTTACTAATTTGATAGCAGAGCTAGACCAACGATCTGCTTCTACATCAGAGTAGGAAGTAGAAGCTTCTTTAGTTACAATATCAGCTAATTCTTGCTCATTTAAGTTGTGTTGTAATACTTTACCGTAAATAGCAGCAGCTTGTTCACGAGTGATTTGTGCACTAGGTTTGAATGTATTATCAGCATAACCAGAAAGGTAACCAGCTTGTGTCATTGCTTGGATAGCATCGCGAGCCCAGTTATCTTTTGTGTCAGGGTATATACCAGCAGGTAAGTTTTCTTTAGCTTTTACAGCTTTTTTACCTTCTACCTTTACAGCATCTTCTTTTACATCATTTTTTACAGAAGTATCAATGCGTTTAACGTCATTTTTTACAGAAGTGTTAACGCGTTTAGCATCGTTTTTTACGGATGTATCAGTGCGTTTAGCAGCGTTTTTAGCAGATGCATCAGCATGTTTTGCATCACGTTTTACAACTGTGCTACCATGTTTAGCATCATTTTTTACGGATGTATCAATACGTTTAGTATCGTTTTTAACAGATGTATCAACACGGTGTTCATCCGCTTTAGCAGAAACTTCAGCTCTAGTAGCCACATTAGATACTTCGGATTTTATATGAGTCGCAGTTGTTTCAGCGTGAGCCATGCTGAATGTAGAACCAAGGGCCAATGTAATTGCTAAAGACAAAGATAATTTATTTAGTTTCATGAAAAGGGCTCCTTTCAAACTATACTTATATAAAATAAATTATAACACTTTTTAAATTTATACACTACTATAAGAAAATGTAATATATAAGGATAAAATTTACATGAATTTGAGATTCTACTGCTATTTATGTAAAAATACGATGAATTACGGTAAAAACAAGGTTTTTTGACCTTTGAAAATGCAAAATGATAAACATTCGCAAAATCTAGGCTTTATATAGCTTTTACAAGAAAAATTGATAAATAAAATAATGGATGTGATAAAAAGCAATGTTTATTATTACAAAAAGTCATAACGATATAAAAATTAAAAGGGTACATACGAATATAGCAATCCTTTGGACATTTTCTATAGGATTAATTTATAATTATATCGATAAAGCTTTTGAATATTTATTTGAAAGCATAAGTAATGTTCAGGGCAGAAATTTAGTTGAAAAATTCACTACTAAAAATTGCCATAACACATACATATCAAAATTTTTTATTAGGTTAAGTACTAGAAAAGACGAGGACGATAATATGAAAATTCATCTTTTCCAACAGTGTTTGATTGACATGTTCTACCCACATGTGGGCATGGCTGGTGTAGAAGTACTTGAAAGATTAGGTTGTGAGCTTGTAGTACCTAAGAAACAAGTATGCTGTGGACAAATGTTTACTAACTCCGGTTACAATGACGCAGCTATGGATGCAATTAAGAATACAATCGAATGCTTTGAGAACGCTGAATATGTAGTCAGCATGTCCGGTTCTTGCGCTTTTGCAATCCGTGATGAATATCATCATTTCTTAAAAGATCAACCAGAGTGGTTGGCGCGCGCAGAAAAATTGAGTGGTAAAATTTACGAATTCACTCAATTTATTACTGACGTATTAGGTGTTGAAGATGTAGGGGCTCGTTTCAACGAATCCGTAACATACCATACATCTTGCCACGTAACTCGTTTGATGGGCATTAAAGAGCCTCCTTTCAAACTCCTTAAAAACGTTAAAGATATCAACTTGATTGAATTACCACGTGCAGATCGTTGCTGTGGTTTCGGCGGTACTTTCTCAGTTAAAAACCCTGAAATCAGTGAAGTTATGACACGCGAAAAAGCATTGGAAATTGCTGGCACAGGTGCCAACGTTATCTCCGGTTCTGACCAAGCGTGCTTGATGAACATCGCTGGTATGCTTGATCGTCTTCATAAAGAAGGCGAAATCGATCGCCGTATCAAAGTAATGCATATTGCTGAAATCTTAAACTGCCGTTAAGGAGGAGACGACATGGCACTTATATATGACAATCGCCCCTATAAAACACGTATAAAAGAATGTTTGGCTGACGATTTCAAAGTTGCAGCTATTAAAAAAGCACAAGACGTGTTTTATGATAAACGTAATACAGTAGTTGCGGATGTTCCTGAATGGTTAGATTTCCGCGCTGAAGCGGCTAAAATTCGCGATCACGTACTTAACAACTTGGATTACTATGTAAGTCAATTTGCTGACAACGCTGAAAAAGCTGGTTCTAAAGTTCACTTTGCATTCGACGATAAAGAAGCAACTCAAATCGCTTTGGATATCCTTCGTGAACGCGAAGCTAAAATGATCGTTAAATCCAAAACTATCTTAACTGAAGAAATTGGTTTGAACGAAGTATTAGAAGAAGCTGGTATTGAAGTTAACGAAACTGACTTGGCTGAATTTATTTTGCAAACTGCAGTAAGTCCTCCATCTCACATCGTAGTACCAGGTCTTCACTTTGAACGTAACAAAATCCGCGAAATCTTCGCTGAAAAATTAGGCTATACAGGTACTGAAAACCCTACAGAAATGACTCACTTCGTACGTGGTTATGTACGTGAACGCTTCTTGAAAGCTGACGTAGGCGTTAATGGTTGTAACTTTGCAGTTGCTGCATCTGGTACTTGCACAATCGTTTCCAACGAAGGTAACGGTCGTATGGCTAGTTCTATTCCTAAGACTCAATTAATTTTCTTAGGTACAGAACGTATTGTTCCTGATTTCAAAGCTCTTGACGTTATGATGGAAATGTTGAACCGCTCTGCAGTAGGTGCTAAAATTTCCAACTACTTCTCCATGATGACTGGTCCTGGTCGTGCTGGCGAAGCTGACGGTCCTGAAGAAACTCATATCATCATTATCGATAACGGTCGTTCCGGTATCTTGGGTGGTACATTCCAAGAAATGCTACGTTGTATCCGTTGTGGTGCATGTATGAATATCTGTCCTGTATACCGTCACGTTTCCGGTCATGGATATGGTTCTGTATATCCAGGTCCAATGGGTGCTGTATTGACTCCATTATTCAAAGGTTACGATGTAGCCGGCGATCTTCCATATGCTTCTACATTATGCGGTGCATGTACAGAAAACTGTCCAGTAGCTATTCCATTGCATGAATTGTTGATGGAGCACCGTCATATCATGGCTGATATTGAAAAGACTCGTCCAAAAGCAGAAGAAGCTATCTTCACAGCAGCTGCTAAGATGTTCGGTAATGCAACATTATTTGATCTTGGCACAAAAGCTGGTGCTATCGGCATGAACTTAATTAGTAATAAAGAAGGTAACATGCCTGAATGGACTCAAGCTATTCCAGTTATGAATGGCTGGACTAAATCTAAAGAATTGGGTTCCTTGAAATTCAAGAAATTCCGTGATTTATATGCTGAACATGAAAAGAACAAGAAGAAGGAGAAAAAATAATGGATGTAGCTAAACGTAATCAATTTATTGCACGTTTATCTCGTGCATTAGGCCGTGATCAAGAAATGTGCCCTGCTTTTGTAGAAGGCTTTGATTATAGCCATGGTCCTCAAGAAACTATGTTCCAAGATTTGAACCGCGATCAAATTTTGACAATGTTTAAGGAACAATGTCAACGTGTTGGTACAAAATTCGTTGAAACTACACCTGACAAACTAGGTGAAACAATTTTGGCAGCTATCGAAGACTGGGGAAACGGTAAAATTGTATTCCCAAGCTCTCCTGAAGTAGAAGAATATAAATTAAAAGAATTGTTCGAACAAGATGCAGCTAATAATGGCGGCACTCGTACATACTTCCAATGGGATCCAGCTAAAGGTCGTGAAGAATGTATTTCTAATACTGCTAATGCTGATATTGGTATTACATTCCCATACTGCGGTATTGCGGAAACTGCTACTGTAGTACAAGCTTCTGGTGAGGATTCTGGCCGTGTGATTAGTTTGTTGCCTACAACACATATTGCTGTGTTGTATACTGACACAATTAATCCACGTATGACACAAACAATGGAACATTTGGCTGAACGGTATCATAACGATCCAGCTAAGTTCCCTACAAATATCTGCTTGATTTCTGGTCCGTCCCGTACAGCGGATATCGAATTGGTAACTGTAGATGGTGCTCATGGTCCTATCCAAGTAACCTATATCTTAGTTAATAGATAATATAATAGCTAGATTTACTAAAGGCGATTTTCTTTTGGAAAATCGCCTTTTTGGTGCATATATTACAGAATACATTAAATGTTACCAAAAATTAAATATTATACTTGTATTTTTTTCGATATATGCTATACTAAGTTCATAACCTATTGTTGTGATATGAATTAAAGAGGTGTATTATGAATATTCCATTCTTTACAGATTACCTCATGTTAAGCAATCCACTAAGTATTGGTATTATCGCAGTGTTTGTACTTGCCTTAATCGGTATTTATGTATTGCAACGCAAGGGCACATCCTTCGGTAATCTCGTTATTATTGGTACTATTGCTGGTGCCGTACTTGGTATAGCGGTCCAAATTATTGCAGGCTTCCCTGATGATCCATCCAAAGTGGTTTACATCAAGGAAAGTACAAAGTGGTTCTCTCTCGTAGGGGGCGGTTTCATCGACTTAATCCGCATGCTTGTTATTCCTATCGTTTTTATCTCTATTGTTCACGTTATTTTGCACATGGAGGCAGGTGCTAATCTTAAAAAGTTAGTAGTTGCTATGATTTCTACGAATCTTGGCATGGTAGCCGTTGCTGCTATAGTCGGTCTAATTTTGGGGAATGCCTTCGGTTTAGGGCAAGGTTTTGATATTGTTGAATCTGGTAAGAAGATTCGTGAAATCAAACCTATGGTTGACACATTCCGAGCACTAATTCCAAGCAATCCAATTCAAGCGGCTGCTGAAACAAATGTTATCGGCATTGTTGTATTTGCAATTATCTTGGGTAGCGTAGCTCGTCTATTAAAACAAACAGGGACAAACTCTATGGAGGTATTCACAAAACTATTTGATGAACTTCACCAATTGATTTCTTGGGTAGCAGACTTCATTATTGGTCTTATGCCATATGGTGTAGTTGCTTTGTTAGCTTCTACATTGGCAACACGCGGTGTACAAGCTATTCTTGATATGGGCTTGTTCGTAGTATTACTTTACGTTGGTCTTTTGATTATGTTTGTTGTACAAGCAATCTTGATTACTAGCTTTGGCTACAATCCGATTACATACTTCAAGAAAGCGAAAGCTCCATTATTGTTGGCTTTCACATCCCGTTCCTCTATGGGCGTATTGCCATTGACTGTTGAAACATTGACAAAACGTCTTGGTGTAAATGCTACAACGGCTAATACAGTAGCTTCCTTCGGTACTACTGCGGGCATGCAAGGTTGTGCCGGCGTATTCCCAGCACTTGTTGTAGTGTACATTTCTAATGTAGCGAATATTCCATTCGATATGACTATGTATATCATGAGTGTTATCGTTAT
>CABQQJ010000052.1 GCA_902466275.1 uncultured Veillonella sp.
TTTTCTTTCTTTACTGTATTGAGTCGGTCTTCTAAGGCCTTAACATCTGGTGCTGCAGAAAATACTTTCATGCGGACCTTAGATGCAGCCTCATCAACCACATCGATAGCCTTATCAGGCAAGAAACGATCTGTAATATATCTACTGGATAAGGTAACAGCTGCTTTTAAAGCTTCATCCGTTATTTTAGCCTTATGGAACGCTTCATAGCGATCTCGTAAGCCTTTTAGAATTTCAAGAGCATCCTCTTCGTTAGGTTCTCCTACTTGAACAGGTTGGAAACGACGCTCTAAAGCGGCATCCTTTTCAATATGCTTTTTATATTCATCAAGGGTTGTAGCACCAATAACTTGGAATTCACCGCGTGCCAAAGCTGGTTTCAAGATGTTCGCTGCATCCATGGCCCCTTCAGTGGCACCGGCACCAACTAAAGTATGGATTTCATCAATAAAGATAATCATGTCATCATGTTGTTGTACTTCATCAATCGCTTTTTTTAATCGTTCTTCAAATTCGCCACGGTATTTTGCACCAGCAAGCATAGAACCAATGCTAAGGGAAATAATTCTCTTATTCCGTAAAATCTCCGGTACATTACCAGTAACAATACGCTGAGCCAAACCTTCGGCAATGGCTGTTTTACCTACACCAGGTTCACCAATGAGAACTGGATTATTTTTAGTTCTACGGCTAAGAATTTGAATAACTCGTTGAATTTCTGTATCGCGACCAATAACAGGATCAATTTTACCTTGTTTCGCAGATTCATTTAAATCTGTAGCAAAATCGGTTAAGTCACCTAAATCGCCATTGTTATTCGCTCCTTCTTGTCTACCATCATCACCATTACTACTAGAGCCCAGAATATGACGAATCGCTTCTACTATATCGTCGGTACGAATATTCATAGCCCGTAAAATTCCAACTGCAACACCACCGCCATCGCTGAGTAAACCGAGTAGAATATGCTCAGTACCAACGTAGTTATGATTCATGCGGTTAGCTACTTGAACAGCTAACTCAAGTACATGTTTAACACGTGGCGTCATATATATAGATGTTGCTTTTTTATTACCGCGCCCCACTTGCTCTTCTACAGCTTCAAAAATATCTTCTGTAACTATACCAAGCTCTTCTAAGGCCTTAGCCGCAACACCATTTTTAACCTTTGTCAGCCCGATGAGTACATGTTCAGTGCCTACATAGTCATGTCCCAACTCCAATGCAGCTTCTTGAGCAAAAGAAAGGACACGCTGTGCATCATCTGTAAATCGTTGCATCATACTATCACCTCTTCTATCTATGTAAATTGTAATTGTATCTCTTCAAATATATGTGAACAATGGTGGGAAACACCATTGGAATATCAATTGAGTATTTGTGAAATATATACTATTTTGAAAGTTTTTGACGTATTACTTTAGCTCGATAGCTATCGCGATCGGCCTCTGTCAAATCTTCATTACCTAAATATTTAGTAAGGAAATTAGGTCGAGTTATTGCCACCAACTCATTGAAGGTATCATTCCCCCAAAGTGGTAAGATATCTAAATCTACGCCTAATTGAATATCACTAAGCTTTGTTAATGCTTCTTTACCATTAACACGTCGTGCATATTGTAGAACACCATAGGATCGCCACAGAACGTCTTCTAAACCTTCTTTATCATTATGTAATAAAGACTGCCGAGACTTTCGTTCTTCTGCAATAATTCCTTCTACGATTTTAATCAATTGCTCAATAGTTGCTTCTTCACTAATACCCATCGTTCGTTGATTAGAAATCTGATAAATACAACCCAAAGCCTCAGAACCTTCACCATACAACCCTCGTACAGAGTAACCTAGTTGTATTATGTTACGAATGAGTCTCGTAATACGACCAGATAACGTCAATGCGGGTAAATGTAACATAACAGAGGCCCGTAAACCTGTACCCACATTAGTGGGGCAAGCAGTTAAATAACCAAATCGCTCATCAAAGGCATAAGGGTATTTTGCTTCGATAGCTTTATCAATTTGAACCGCATGATTATAAGCTTGTTGCAATTTAAGTCCTGGAGCCATAGATTGAATACGTAAATGATCTTCTTCATTTACCATAATTGCGATAGAAGCATCATCAGATACGATCAAATTACGATACGGTAATTGTTCCTCTAAAGCAGGACTCATTAAATGCTTTTCAACTAAGACAGCACGCTCACGTTGACTTAATTGCTCAAGGCTAATATTTGTATATTGGTGCTCATCAGCCTTTTTTAATATTGGCAATAGGCCTCGAGAGATTGTATTCACTTTTTCTAAGGAAACTGTATCTTCACGATTCGTAAACAATATATCATCAAAATTTCTCGCCAATCGTATACGGCTTGAAATTACAATGTGGTCTGTCGCCTCTGTATCCTGACACAGCCACTGACTTAGCGGAGAGTCCAATATAGTATCTAACATAAGAACCTCCTATTCGTTATCACCATCAATGATAACTTCTAGATTTTTAATTTTATCTCTCAAAATTGCAGCTTCTTCAAAGTTTTCAGCTTGAATAGCTGTATCTAATTGACGGCGCAATTGCTTTACTTCATACTTTGCTTTAAAAACATTAGTACCACGACTAGGTATAGTCCCTTCATACTCAGAACTACCTTGTATTCGTTCTAATAATGGATTTATTTCACTATTAAAAGTCTCATAACATTGACCACAGCCAAACTTACCTACCCGATTGAATTCATCATAAGTAATACCACACTGAGGGCATCTCTTAGATTGATGAGCTTTTAATAAGTTATCTGGATACACCATATTCTTAAAAAAATCATTAGTAAAAAAGTTATTATCCCACATATCATTCATAAAAGAACTATAAGGAGATAATTTCCCAGCTTGTTGTAACTCGGTGGCACAAGTACTGCAAAGATGTTGCTCAGTCTTTTGATTATTTATGATATTAGTCATATGGATAGTAGCTTCATTTTTATGGCAATGATCACATAACACAAATCATCACTCCTTCCGCAAAGTGTCCACCATTGATGCATATAATTGACGAACAGCATCATTACGTTCTTCTACGTCTACATTTTCAATTAATGTAGCAAAAGAATTATGCATCAATTGAGCTTCACGACGGGTAATCTTTTCAGATTGTAATAATTGAAATAATGATTGATCTACATCTCGCATATCAATTAATCGTTCTACCGTATTTGGACCTTCATAAATCCGATAAGTTGTAACAGCAGGTAAAGAATCTGAACTTTCTGGGTTAATTTTTTTGATTCGAATATATCCACCCAAGCCACGTCTTGACTCAACATCGAAACCGCGCTCATTAGAAAAACGCGTACTTAATACGTAACTAATTTGGGATGGCGCACAATCTAATTCATCAGCCAATTCATTACGCTTTAAAATTAGCTTTTCTTGTTCTTCACGCATACGGTCTAATATAAATTTTTCTATTTTATCAGCTATCATACTCATAAAAAACACCCCTTTAAAGTTTATTTACTATAGTTTTGACTATTTGTTCTTTAGCATAATTCTATTATATTTGACTTTTTGACTTTAGTCAATATAAAAGTCAAATTTCATAAAAATAACGTTTGACTTTTAATGTATTCTCATATAATTGGACTTAATCCTTAAATCTATGTATAATAAATGAGATATTATTTTCTGAAGGAAGGTGTTGTTATGGCAGAAGCATTAGGACAAGAACTGTTAATTGATTTATATTCCTGCGATGAAGACGCAATTTCATCCGCTACAGCTGTACAGGAAAGTGTAGCAACCGCATTTGATTTAGCTGACCTTGATGTTGATGAAATCAGTTGTCAAGTTATGGACGAGGAGATCGCCCTCCTTTCTGTTGCACCAGGCTTTCACTTTACATTGCACACATATCCTGCATTAGGTTATGTAGCAGTTGATTTGTACTCTTTCGAGCAATCCTTACCTCTTACATTAATTATGAAAGCATTGCGTAAATCTTTCAGAGCAGAAAAGGTAAAAGCAACGAGTGTACAACGCGGTGACTTTGGTAACGAACGAGACATGAAGCCTCGTCGTAAAACTAAAATCACAACTCTTGGTCGCGTATCTCGCACAAGAATTCAACTGAAACAAACAGGCGGTAAATTGAAAAAACAAAGTGCTAAGGTTATTAAAACATTAGCTAAAAAAAGTGGCTTAAAAAAATAACACAAAAGGACTGACTACATGGTCAGTCCTTTTACAATAATCATGATTACAGTTGTCTTATATATTAAATAATGAAAAATCAATATTACAAACTATAATATAAAAGTAATTTTATTTGCAAAAAAGCTAGAGGTAATCCTCTAGCTTTTTTATATGTTATTATCTACGAACCATTAATGCTTCAAGATCGAGAACGTCTGCAATTTCGTCAACGTCATCACAGAGATATTCGGCATCAGCTTCTTTTAGTTCAGCTTCTGTACCATAACCATAAGTAACACCAATGGAGATACAACCAAGTTCATTAGCTGCTTCTACATCATACTTACGATCCCCAACCATGAATACCATACGATTACCATTTTCATCTGTTAATGGATTACCACAAAGTTCAAGAGCTTTTTCAAGAATTTCCTTCTTGTGTAACAATCCACTTTCATAATTAGCACCAACGATTACATCAAAGTAAGGCGTCAATTCAAAATGATCTAAAATATCCTTAGCATAATGTTCTGGCTTTGCCGTAGCCAAAGCCACTGTATAATGCTCATTTTTAACCTTGTCCAATAGGTCAATGATGTTAGGATACAATTGATTTTCAAATTTACCAACCGTACCATAGCGTTCACCAAACTTTTTATATACTTTTTCTGCTTCTTCTAATGCAATTGCAGCTGCATTACGCTTCGCTTTCGCTTCTTCGCCAAATTTATTAGCAAGCAAACTTCCAGCTTCCACGACATTTGGTCCAAATTTCTCTGTCACCTCACGTTGGAAATCAAGCTCTTTTTGAACATCATCTTTATTAAAACGATTTTCTAATTTGCCACTTTGGCTTTGTGCACTCTCTGTAGTGATATCTGTTTTTATCGCAGCAATTTCTTCTTGTACCGTTTTGCCTGTACGTTTTAATTGCTCTGCTTCATCTTTAATTATGATATTTTGTGTATTAATACCACTTTTTGTTGTGCTAGATTGGCTATCGGAATCTTTACCATAGCCCATGCCATAGGAGAATTGGAGAGACTCCTTGCCTTCAGCCAATTTCTTGGTGTTCTCTTGTCCATCTACTCCTTTAGAATTAACAGTTGTGTTGCCATTTTTATCGGTATAAAGCAGATTACCATCTTTATCCGTGGCTTGTTTTGTACTTTGAGCTGCACCATTTTCGCCAAATGGTGTTTCAAAGTTAGCCGATACACTACCACTCACACCAAAACTGCTGCCACTATGGTTTGAGTGATTCTCAATATCTGAATGGGTCAGGCTGCCTGTACTGAAATGGTTTTTACCATCTTCTTCTGCTTTTTGGGTAGATATAATCAATGCTCCTTTAAGATCGGTATGCTTATTAACATTGATATCATAGCCTTCATCACCCGAATAAATTCCAGCCTGTTCATTCACACTCACATGATCAGCATTGATTTTCGATTTATTGAAACTACCACCCGCAGAAAAACCATAGCCTACCGTCACACTACCACTTACATTCATTTGTTTGCCATGGTAGCTAGATTTATCTTGCAAACTCTCAATATTCAAGTTTTCAGCATTAAGTTCTACTCGTTTGCCTTTTACTTGGCTACCAATAATATTGGCATCACCACCTGCATGAATCACTGTTTTACTTTGGCTATCACCTACATGGCTTGCGACATAAGTGGTTTCATCACCATTGCCATAGCCTTTTCCGTAATTACCACCTACTGTAATACCTGCAGCAACACCACTGCCAACTTTAATAGCAACTCCTGCATTAAAGCCAGAAGATTTATTGGTACTACGTTCTTGGTGGTTTTGTTCTGTGGCTTTAATATTGACTTGGTTATCTGCAATCAATGTTGTGCCTTGCTTACCTGAGATGTCTGAACCTTCAATATTAATGTTTGAATCCTTTCCAGCACCCGTTGCCACAATATTCACCTTGCTGCCCGCATTAACTTGAGATTTGGCTGCGGTTTTTCCTTCAGTATGAGTACGTGATT
>CABQQJ010000053.1 GCA_902466275.1 uncultured Veillonella sp.
AAAAGGTGGCGTTATACTTGGCTCATTAATCTCTGCATTATTTGGTTACATCTTCTTAAGACTTGTTGGTGCAAAACGAAAAGAGTGTCATATTGGTGTATACCATAACTGCTAAAATTAAATAAAACTATTAAATCTCCATTGTAGACTGAAGAGAATTTCCGACTTTAGAAGTAATCTAAGCGAATATTCTTGCAGGATATAATGGAGATTTTCATTGGTATCTTATAATTTTATGATATATATGTAATACACCTTTAAAATTATTACTATAACTATAATTTAATATATATGAATTATTGATATTAATAGAACCTTTATGGTTTATAGATTATTTAAAACTGTATAGTATACTACTTAATGTAAGGTGAGGTGTATATGATAAAAAAAATAATTATTACATGTACGCTTGTTTGTATGATTGTAATGGTATCCTCTGTATCATTAGCAAAAACTATTGATCGGGGGCAACGAGGGCATCACGTTAGTAAGGTGCAAACCATGTTAAAGCATCAAGGTTTTTTACATGATTCTATAGATGGCATTTACGGTCATAATACAGAACAGGCTGTTCGAAAATTTCAAAAATCTAAAGGGCTCCCTGTAGATGGTCGTGTTGGTCCTGCTACGATGAATGCTTTGGAAAAGATGGAGACTCGTTATGGTGGCCATGGCACAGAACGCAATCATAATGGAGTGCCTAATAAATACTCTAAAGTTTTAACGATGGAGGCTAGTGGCTATTCATCTCAAGATCCTGGCAACGGAAAATATACAGCTACAGGTAGTCGTCTACGGAAGGGACTTGTGTCTGTAGACCCTAAATTAATTCCTTTGGGAACGCGATTATATATTGAAGGTTATGGCTATGCTGTAGCTGACGATGTAGGTGGTGCTATTAAAGGGCATCGCATTGATTTAGCTTTTGATTCTCGTGCAGAAGCATTGCAGTTTGGACGTCAATCTGTAAAGGTTTATATTTTATAATGATGACTCTCTAGCTTTATATAACTGTATGATAGGTTTATAGACTAAAATCATATTCTTGTATAAAATGCTAGAGAGTTTTTCTTTTACCGAATTATAATGTATTCAGAACCTCGAATATTCGGAAATTATGGTATAATAAATATTAGATATATTTGAAATAACTCATGACATTTGTTACATGAGTGTAATCAATAGTTATATGATGAATGGTAAAGGAAATTCTATGGATAAAGTACGGCGCGTGGAACGAATGGTGGCAATGACAAAACTGTTAGTTGATTCACCGCAAAAATTGATTCCTTTAAATTACTTTTGCGACTTTTTTGGCATGGCTAAATCAACGGTTAGTGAAGATTTAACATGTGTAAGGCAGTCTATGGAACACTTTCAACTGGGGACCTTAGAAACGGTGGCCGGTGTAGCTGGTGGGGTACGATTTATTCCGCATCGCAAGGGAACACAAGCGAACGATATTCTACGCGATGTGCAAGCTCGTTTAATGGAGCCAGATCGCATCATTCCAGGTGGTTTTATTTATATGTCTGATATCTTATATGATTGGCACGTAATGACACGTCTGGGTGAGATTATTATGACTCGTTTCGTGGACCGTGAACCGGACTATATTTTGACTGTAGAAACAAAGGGGATTCCTTTGGCTGTAATGGTAGCGAGAGCTTTCAATAAACCACTTGTTATTGCTAGACGTGATAGTAAGGTAACAGAAGGTTCTGCTATTAGCATTAATTATGTAACAGGATCCTCTGGGCGCATTCAGACTATGACGCTAACTAAACGGGCAATTCCTCCCAATGCGAAGGTGTTAATTATCGATGACTTTATGAAAGCTGGCGGTACCGCTAAGGGGCTTAAAGAATTAGTTCTTGAAATGAGTGGCGTCGTTGTTGGCACAGGTGTTCTTGTAGCTACAGCTGAACCAAGTCCGAAGTTGATCGATGATTATGAATCACTATTTACTTTTTATGGTATCGATGAAAATACAAAGAAAATCAACATAGAACCAGTATTTGATGAAGAATAAATAATTAATATTAGATACATTATAGTTAGATATAATGACTTTATATCGCATATTGGACAATGGGCTAATATGATGTAAGTACTATTAAAAAGTCAGATATATGAGAGATAACAGATAGGAGATTACTATGAATATTGCAAGCCTTATTTTAGCTGCTGGTAAGGGCACGCGTATGAAGTCTAAATTGCCAAAAGTATTACACAAGGTTGGCGGTAAGGCGATGGTAGAGCGCGTTCTTGAAACGGTTCAGTCTATCGGTACAAATCGCGATGTGGTTATCGTAGGCTTTGGCGGTGATGCGGTACATAATTACTTGGGGGACCGCGCTGAATTTGTTCGTCAAGAAGAGCAAAATGGTACAGGTCATGCTGTAAAAATGGCTCAACCAGTACTTGGCGATTATGATGGTACTATCTTATTACTTTGTGGCGATACACCACTTGTTACAAAAGAAAGTTTAGAAGCACTGTTAGAAGAACATAAAAATTCTGGTGCAGCAGCGACAATTTTAACAGCTCATATGCCGAATCCAACAGGTTATGGTCGTATTATCCGCAATGAAGAAGGTTCTGTAGTTCGCATTGTAGAGCAAAAAGATGGTAAACCAGAGGAATTAGCTGTTCAAGAAGTTAATACAGGCATGTATGCTTTTGATAGTAAAAAATTATGGCCTTGCTTAGATCAACTATCTGATGATAATGCACAAGGTGAATTGTATATTACCGATGTAGTTGGTATTCTTGTAAATGGTGGCGACAAGGTAAGCGCGTATATGACAAAGGACTTTGAAGAGTCTCTAGGCGTAAACTCTCGCTTGCAATTAGCGGAAGCCGAAGCTATTTTGAAACATCGTAAAAATGTTGAGCTAATGACAGCTGGTGTTACTATTATTGATCCAGCCAATACTTATGTAGCTCCAGAGGTAACAGTAGGAGCTGATACAATCTTGCATCCTGGCACAATCCTCGAAGGAAATACTGTCATTGGTGAGCGCTGTGAAATTGGTCCACATACTCGTTTGACGAATGTAAAAGTAGGTAATGATACGATTATCCACTTCACATATGGTCATGACTGCGAAGTAAAAGACGGTGTAGATGTAGGTCCATATGTTCACTTGCGCCCTAATACCGTGCTTGGTAATAAGGTTCATGTAGGTAACTTTGTAGAGGTTAAGAACTCTATTGTTGGGGAAGGTACCAAGTTTCCACATCTCTCCTATATCGGCGATAGTGATGTTGGGGCCGGTGTTAATATTGGCTGTGGCACTATTACCGTAAATTATGATGGGAAAGTTAAGCATCGTACGACTATTGGTGATGGTGCATTTGTTGGTTGTAATAGTAACTTAGTAGCTCCTGTAACAATAGGTAATTATAGCTATGTAGGTGCGGGCTCGACTATTACTAAAAACGTACCAGATAAGGCCTTGGCGGTAGGTCGTAGCAAGCAAATTGTGAAAGAAAATTGGGTAACAGAGGATACTTTCAAAAAGAAATAAAAAAAATCTCATATTTTTTAACACAATTAGGTCAAAATAGTATACAATAAAAAGGCAATAGTGTGTATCTGTAATGTATAGATTATGGATAAGTAACCAGTATAGGAGCAAATGAAAGGGTAACAAAATGGCATTTGAAGACGGCAAAAAACTTAAGATTTTCACAGGTAACGCAAATCCAGAGTTGGCAAAGGAAATTTGTGATTATTTAGGTTTGCCTTTAGGTGAAGCATTTGTAGGTCGCTTCAACAATGGCGAAGTACAAATTATGATTGATGAAAGCGTACGTGGCAAAGATGTATTTATCATTCAACCAACTAGCTATCCTGTAAATGATAATTTAATGGAACTCATGGTTATGGCTGACGCGTTAAAACGCGCTTCTGCACGTCATATCACTGCAGTAGTTCCTTACTATGGCTATGCTCGCCAAGACCGTAAGACTCGTGGCCGTGAACCAATCACAGCAAAATTAGTAGCAAACTTGATGCAAACATCTGGTATTACACGTCTTGTAACAATTGATTTGCATGCAGGCCAAATTCAAGGTTTCTTTGATGTGCCTGTAGATCATTTATATGGTGCATCCATTTTAGCTAAATACATTAATGAAAAAAATATGGAAGATGTTATCGTTGTATCTCCTGACCTTGGCGGTGTTACAAGAGCTCGTGATTTGGCTGACCGCATCGGTGCACCGATTGCAATCATTGAGAAAAAACGCCCTGAACCAGGTGTGGCTAAAGTTATGAATCTCATCGGTGATGTGGCAGGTAAAAACTGTATTATTATCGATGATATCGTAGATACGGCTGGATCCTTGGTTGAAGGTGCTAAAGCATTGGAAGAATTCGGTGCTAAATCCGTTACCGCCGCTGTTACACATGCAGTGTTGACAGATCCGGCAAGTGAACGAATTGCAAATTCCAATATTAAGGAACTTATCGTTACTAATACTATTCCATTGCCGGAAAATTGCAACTTACCAAATATTACGCAATTATCCGTAGCTCCATTGTTGGGTGAAGCAATTATGCGTATCTTCCATGAAGTGTCTGTAAGTAATTTATTTGATAAATAATAGGTGATTCTTGAAATTAGTAGTAGGCCTTGGTAATCCAGGCAAGCAATATGAAGCGACAAAACATAATATTGGATTTATGGTTATTGATGCCATAGCCGATAGTGTCCCTCACACGCCTTGGAGAGAGGAGCAACGTGCTGAGGTATGCAGTATTACCGTAGATGGTGAGAAAGTATTACTTGTAAAGCCGCAAACATTTATGAATCTAAGTGGTGAGTCTGTAGGACCGTTAATGCGGTACTATAAAATTGATCCATCTGATGTGTATTGTATCTATGATGACATGGATTTACCTATAGGTAAGTTGCGTATTCGACCAAATGGTAGTTCAGGTGGACATAATGGGATTAAATCTTTAATTTCCCATATAGGAACAGAAAATTTTCCTCGCTTCCGAGTAGGAATTGGACGTCCGTTACCACAATGGACTGTCATTGATCATGTTTTAGCACCATTTAGTGAAGAGTCGCAAGAGAAGGTACAAAAAGGTATTAAGGATACGGTAAAAGCCGTATTAGGCACCTTAGAGGTAGGTATTGATAAAGGCATGAATCAATTCAATCCTAAACGTCGTCCACATCGATAAATACATGCATAAGGGCATGAGTCTCATAGAGATTCATGCCTTTTTTACGAGGTACGTATGAGTAATCAAGATAAAATGCCTTTTGTAGAGGCCTTAGAATTATATAAAGATCAACATTTTGTGCCCTTTCATACGCCAGGACATAAGATAGGTGGTGAAGCACCTATCTTATTAAAGGACTGGATGGGGCCAGCGTTACCCTATGATTTAGGCGTTATGTATGCCTTAGATGATTTACATGAACCTGAAGGGGAATTAAAAGAGGCTCAGGACTTAACAGCACGGTTATATGGAGCTGATCATTGTTGGTTCTCCATTAATGGTACTACTGCTTTAATTGAAGCGATGATTATGGGCACTGTAGGTCCTGATGAAACGATTATCATTCCTCGAGAAGCACATCGTTCTGTTATTAGTGGACTTGTTCTCTCAGGAGCCAAACCAGTATATATGGGCTGTGATTTTGATGAACGCTGGGGGATTCCACTAGGAGTATCATTAGAAAATGCTATCAAATCAATGGATGCACATCCAGAGGCAAAGGCGATTCTTTTAGTGTATCCAAACTATTATGGCGTGGGCATAGATATTGTTAATATCATACAAGAGGCTCATAAGCGGGAACTTATTGTACTTGTTGATGAAGCTCATGGGCCTCATTTGCCGTTTTCTGAAAGTTTACCTATAGAAGCTACAGAGGCTGGAGCAGATTTGGTGGCTCAAAGTACACATAAATCTGTTGGCTCTTTGACACAAACATCTTGGCTATTAGGGCAAGGTAAAAAAATTGATAAGCGGCGTATTACGCAAATGCATCAAATGCTACAAAGTACGAGTCCAAACTATATTTTCCTTGCTTCCTTAGATATGGCGCGCCATCAATTAGCCACAGCAGGTAATGATTTAGTAAGTCGTGCAGTAGAGTTGAGTATGTACTTACGTGAGGAACTCAATAAAAT
>CABQQJ010000054.1 GCA_902466275.1 uncultured Veillonella sp.
GCTAGATGGTAAAAATTACCAAGGCCTAATAAAGCAATACGTTCACCATGACGAGTCACCTCAGATTTATTTAAAATGCTGTAATCAGTCGTATCAGCTACACCAGTAGATGTAAATTCACCTACAGGAACACGAATTGCCACAGGATGCTCGTGTTGATGCACAGCATATTCGGTCATAGCCAACAACTCTTCATTATTAGTAGGTGCTAAGTATACTAAGTTAGGAATGTTTGTAAGCATAGGAATATCAAAGAAACCTAAATGAGTGACATCGTTCATGCCATATACAGATGCCATATGATTGATGATAACTGCACTGTTATTATTTACACAAAGATCTTGTACCAATTGGTCATAGGTACGTTGTAAGAACGTACTATATACATTAAACACTGGCTTACCACCATTTTTCGCAATACCAGAACTCATCGCAATAGCATGTTCTTCCGCAATACCTACATCGATATATTGTTTACCAGCCTCGTCACGCCATTTAGCATTAAACCCAAATCCCCCTGGTGTACCTGCAGCAATAGCTACCACTGTTGGATCTGCTTTAATTTGCTCCATCAAATAGTCCGCAATTGTACCAGCATAGGTCGGACCATGATGTTCCTTTTTGAGTTTACCTGTTTCTAAATCAAATGGCCTTGTCCAGTGGAAGGCCTCTTTATTTTGCTCTGCAATAGCATAACCCTTACCTTTTTGAGTAACAATATGTAAAACGATCGGATGGTTAATATCTTTTACATCCTTAAACACATTGATTAATGTTTCCAAATCATTGCCATCGGCTACAAAACGATAGTCTAAACCAAGCGCCTTAAAAATATTGTTAGAGCTTTCACCATTAGACTCGCGCAATTCACGAAGGCCACGATACAAACCACCATGGTTTTCTGCAATGGATTGGTCATTATCGTTGACGATAATAATCATATTGCTATCTAATGTGGCCGCATAATCTAGACCCTCAAAGGCTTCCCCACCAGATAAAGAACCATCACCAATGATAGCGATAATATTTTCAGAGTCTCCCTTTAAATTCCGAGCAGTAGCTAGGCCAGATGCTAAGGAGATAGATGTGGATGTATGACCAATATTAAAGAAATCATGCTCACTTTCAGTAGGATCTGTATAACCTGTTACATCATCATAATGATCATGATCTAAGAACGCCAACGCGCGACCGGTAACCATCTTATGTACATAGGACTGATGAGACACGTCATAAACAATCTTATCTACAGGAGAATTAAATACATAGTGCAAGGCCATAATCATTTCTGCTACGCCCATAGGAGGGCCAAAATGACCACCATGCTCAGAAACCTTTGTCATAAGAGCTTGACGAGCTTGTGCTGTCAAATCTGTTAATTCAGAAATAGATAAGCCTTTTAAATCGGCTGGAGATTTTATATCAATTAAGTTCATATGTGTTCCTTTCATTAGGTGTCATATAACAATACAACCTCTAGAATTTGTATTGTATTACTAACCGTGCTATACTGTATGTCCAGCATGTAATAAGTATAGAACTTAAAGTTAGGTTTAAGTCAAGCGAGAACGTAAAACTTAACTCTAACCTTAAAAATATACGTATATTATACGCTTAATACATTACTCCTGACACTAAATCTTTTACGAATTTAATATGAACCCATAAGGAGGTCCTATGACATATACTGTTGGCGAAATCGCAAAAAAACTAAATGTGGCACCTTCTACATTGCGTTACTATGATAAAGAAGGTCTATTACCCTTCGTAGAACGTTCTGCTGGTGGTATCCGTGTATTCCATGACACAGATATGGATTGGCTAGAATTGATTGAATGCATGAAGCATACAGGTATGCCTATTAAAGAAATTAAACATTTTATCGACTACTGCGTCGAAGGTGATAGTCGCATCAATGAAAGATTATCTATTATCAAAAATCAACGAGATCGCGTATTAGTAGAAATCGAAAACCTACAAGCACGCTTGTCCATGCTAGAATTTAAAACATGGTTTTATGAACAAGCTCAAGCAAATGGAACTACTAGTTTTTATGAAAGCTTAACACCTGATGATGTTCCTGTAGAGTATCATAAATATTTCAAACGTAAATGGCGCGCCGATAAAGAAGCCGCTGAAAAAGGTGAATCACCTAAAAAATATAGAGCTGTATAACAAAGAGGAGCTATCCAACGGATAGCTCCTCTTCTTACATAGCAAAAAGGCGGTACAACCAAATGGTTGTACCGCCTTGATTCATCAATTATTCAGCAGTGAATGGCAATAAAGCAATTGCACGTGCACGTTTGATAGATGTAGTCAATTTGCGTTGATGTTTTGCGCAAGTACCGGAAATACGACGAGGTAAGATTTTGCCGCGTTCAGTCGTAAAACGACGAAGTTTAGCAACATCTTTATAGTCGATTTGATCGATATGGTCTGCACAGAAAACGCATACTTTTCTTCTTGGCTTTCTGCCTCTATCTCTTCTCATTGCGAATCCTCCTTTTCGAATTAGTAGGAGTCCCTGACACTAGAACGGGATGTTTTCGTCATCGCCGCCTGTACTGAAACTATCAAAATTGGACCCACCTTCGAAAGAATTAGTATTCATATCAAGGGATTGGCCCACAAAGTTCGCTACCACTTCAGTAACGTACCGTTTTTGACCGTCCTGAGTCTCGTAAGAACGAGTTTGCAAACGACCTTCTACAAAGCAACGACTGCCTTTACGAAGATTGCCTGCCGCTTCACCAAGTTTGCCCCATGCAACGCAGTTGATGAAAGCAGTTTGTTCTTTCGTCTCATTTGTTGTGGAATCAATATAGGTATTTGTGGCAGCTACTGTGAAAGTTGCTACCGCACGACCAGTTTTGGTATAGCGTACTTCAGGATCACGAGCTAAATTACCTAGAATTTGTACAGAGTTCATGTTTTCCTCCAGGCTTTAATTATGCTTCGTGTTTAACAATTAGATGTCTTAGGACTTCATCGTTGATTTTCAATACACGATCGATTTCTTTGATTTCAGCAGGTGCTGCTTCAAAGTTGATCAATACATAGAAACCGTCAGTGAATTTCTTCACAGCGTAAGCAAGACGACGCTTGCCCCAACGATCTACCTTTTCTACTGTGCCGCCTACACGAGCAATTAAAGCTTCTACTTTTTCAATAACAGCGTTAGTTGCTTCCTCTTCAGCTGGTTTCACAATAAACATGACTTCGTATTTGTTCATACAAAATCACCTCCTCTTTCGGACTAATGCCCCTATCGACACATAGGGGTAGGAAGTGCTTACCATCAATAAGCCTTACTATTATAACCTAAAAAAATGATGAAAGCAAGGGCTCAGTTTAAGTCCTTGCTTTCACAAATATTATATACGATTATATTTTTCATCCTCAGGAAAGGCAATAATAGCACAGATAATTACAAATATGGCTATTACCCCCATCATAGGATAGGCCGTATCATTTGGTAAGAAGGTAAGTATCAACGATGACACAATACCACTACCATATTGCATGGCACCTAATAGTGCTGCCCCGGACCCGGCCATTCTACCTGCTCTATCTAAAGCTAATGCATTAGTTACAGCGGCAATGATACCATTCATGGAGAAGAATAGAAAACAGCCAATAACAATTAACCACAATGAATGGTAACCTAAGAACATCAAGCCCATAACAATGGATACACAAACAGCAGCAAATAGTGTGGCATATTTCAATAGTCTATCGAGGCGTATAGCACTTACAATACGACGATTAATAGCACTTAACAACATAACACCAATAATATTGACAGAAAAGAGATAACCAAAATATTCTTTGGGCACTTCATACACATCTATATATACATAAGGCGATCCCGTTAAAAACGCATAAATGGCAATATAAAATGAGCTAACACATAGGGTATATTTCATAAACCCTTTATTGCGTAATAAAATCCAATAATTATTATAGGTATGGCCTATAGACTTTTTGCTCCTCTTCTCTACGGGATGTGTTTCCGGAAGCACTAATACGGCAACGAGCATTAAAAGCCCTATACCAACAAGCAACCAGAATATAGAATGCCATGTATACCATACAAGTAAATGTCCGGCTAACATTGGGCCTGCTATAGGCGCTATAGCCATAACAATGGCCAATGTAGACAACATTTTAGCCGCCTCAGTCCGACCATATAAGTCACGGATCATAGCCCGTGATAGCATCGGTCCTACACAGGCACCAAATGCCTGAAACACACGCCAAGCCAATAACTCCATCATAGAGGAACTCAAGGCACAACCTGCAGAACCAATAATAAATAAAACTATCCCTATAATCAGTGGCTTCTTACGACCAATTTTATCGCTAACGGCGCCCCAAAAAAGCTGAGCTAGCGCAAACCCAATTAAGAAACCCGTCAACGTAAGCTCCGCATCACCATTGAGGTCACGCCCCATCTCAGGCATAGCTGGCAAATAAATATCCGTTGACAACGATGTAAACGCCATCAAAGCACTTAATATAGACGTAAAAAGCCATCCCTTATTGCTAATCGTCAGCATAAAGACACCACTTTCATATAAAACCGCACTATAATATGTATTTATTTAGATTATATCAAAAACAAAGTTAATCCTATATAGTTTTGATATTTTACAATAAAAAAGCGTAGTAAAACACTACGCAAAAATTGGTATATAACAAAATGTCAATTCTATTTTTCCTAAAATTACATTGATATACTAATGCTAAGAGTCATCACGTGAGTTAGGCTCATCACCGAAAGGTGGTGATACTATGAGCAAATTCGAAAAGTACTACTTAATTCTTTTTGTAATTTCCATAGCAATATCACTCTTTGCACTATTCAAATAATGTAAAGACAAAAGCCTAACGCAACAGAGTATTCAAAATACTCGCACGCTAGGCAATCATAAGAAAACATTTATAAGATGAGCCTAACGCTACCACACGTTGATGGCTCTCTTTTTATTTATTATACACCATAAACAGAATTTCTAAAAGAAATTATAAAACAAATGGTATGACTAATAAATTCCTCATAAAGCGACCTTTTAAAGTAATAAGCTTAAACAATATTTATGTAAATTAGAAATTCTATAGAAAATCCTTGCGTCATTATTCTATATAATTTACTATATATAGAGAAATCTGATTATAAAAAGGAGTCATCATGGCTAATATTAATGAAAACTATTTAAACCTACAAGGTTCTTATTTATTTGCTAATATTGCTAAAAAGGTAAATGAATACCAAACTGCTCATCCAGATGCAGATATTATTCGTCTTGGTATCGGCGATGTTACATTACCTCTTGCTCCAGCAATTATCGATGCTATGAGTAAAGCTGTTCAAGAAATGGGAAAAGCGGAAACATTCCGAGGTTATGGCCCTGAACAAGGTTATGATTTCTTACGTCAAGCTATTGTTGATGGCGATTACAAACCATTAGGCGTAGATATCGCTATTGACGAAGTATTCGTTTCCGATGGTGCAAAATCTGACGTTGGTAATATCCAAGAGTTATTCAGCGAAGATAACATCATTGCTATCACAGATCCTGTGTACCCAGTATACTTAGACTCCAACGTTATGGGTGGTCGTACTGGCGAAGCTGTAGATGGCATCTTCCAAAAGGTTGTATACCTCCCTACTTACGCGGAAAACAACTTCTCTCCAGAATTCCCTTCTGAACGCGTAGATATCGTATATCTTTGCTCCCCTAACAATCCAACCGGTACTGTTTTGAGCCGTGCTCGTTTAGCAGAATGGATCAAATGGTGTAAAGATAATGATGCGATTTTGATGTTTGACTCCGCTTACGAAGCTTTCATCAGCACAGAAGATACTGTAAAATCTATCTACGAAATCGAAGGCGCTCGCGAAGTGGCTATCGAGTTCCGTTCCTTCTCTAAAACTGCAGGTTTCACTGGTACACGTTGTGCTTATGCAGTAGTACCTAAAGAGGTCACTGGCAAAACTAAATCTGGTGAACGCCAACCGCTAAACCCTATGTGGAACCGTCGTCAATGCACTAAATTTAACGGCGTACCTTACATCGTTCAACGTGGT
>CABQQJ010000055.1 GCA_902466275.1 uncultured Veillonella sp.
TGCCTATTCTAATCTTGGGGTTCTTATTCTTTCTTATTTTTTAATACAAGATAATAAATTTAGTATATAATCCTTGTAAAAATATTACGACAGATGAAGAAGTAAAAAATGAGGTGTAGTAGAATCCATGAAATTAATATATTATTTTGCTACTATATCCTTGTTTTTAGCATTTGCCTATAGTGTAATTCAATATATCCGAAGATCTAATGAGGACATAAATGAAAAATATAGACTGATTAGTTTTGGTATATTTTTATTTGTGCTTTTTACAGATTTAAAGTTCTTAGATACCATAAATAAAGAATTTAAGTACTTAATTGAGTTTTTATTGTTATCATTTAGTACATACCTGTTTTCACTAATTTTTAAAAATAGTGATAATAAATGGGTTTATTACCTATTTTCTCTCTTTACTATATTGTTATTTTTAATGGCTATCTTATTTTCTATATAATTTTATTCAAGTTATATATTTAGCTAGATATAGGTATTAATTTATTTTTCAACATATATTTGGGGTAAAAGTTTTAGATAATAGTTTGACATTCATCCCTCTCTATTGCTACAATATTGTGTATAATATATGCGATGAAGCAGAGTAGTAAACCTCTCTAGCGAGTGAGGATGGTGTAAGCTCACATTTGGTTGAAGGCGCTGTAGAGCATTGGCAGGAACGCAGGTATCTGTTAGTAAAGGCCAACATAGAAAAAAGAGGGCGCAAGCCAAATAGGGTGGAACCGCGGGTATACTCGTCCCTGTAACGTTTTTCGTTACAGGGACTTTTTTGTTTGTAACGAAATGGTTGATTTTATGTCGGTTGTGTAAAGTGGAGGCAGCAATGACATTTCAAGAGATTATTTTAAATCTACAAAAATTCTGGAGCGATCAAGGTTGTATCGTTCAAAATCCATATGACATCGAAAAGGGCGCAGGTACAATGAACCCTGCTACATTCTTACACGCTATTGGTCCTGAACCATGGGCTGTATGTTATGTAGAGCCTTCTCGTCGTCCAGCAGACGGTCGTTATGGTGATAACCCTAACCGTTTGTTCCAACATCATCAATTCCAAGTTATCGTGAAACCATCTCCAGATAACATCCAAGAATTGTACTTACAATCTTTGGCTGCATTGGGTATTCATGCTGAAGATCACGATATCCGTTTCGTTGAGGATAACTGGGAATCTCCAACATTGGGTGCTTGGGGTCTTGGTTGGGAAGTATGGCTCGACGGTATGGAAGTAACTCAGTTCACATATTTCCAACAAGTTGGTTCCATCGACTGTAAACCAGTTTCCGTAGAAATTACATACGGTTTAGAACGTTTGGCTATGTACATTCAAGGCGTAGAAAACGTATATGACCTTAAATGGAATGAAAATGTTACATACGGTGATGTTTGGCATGCTAACGAAGTTGAACAATCCGTATACAACTTTGAATTAGCTGATACAGATATGCTTTTCAAATTGTTTGATATGTACGAAGCAGAAGCAAAACGCGTTTGTGCAGCTGGTTATGTATTACCAGCTTACGACTATGTATTGAAATGTTCCCACACATTCAACTTGCTTGATTCCCGTGGTGCTATTTCCATCAGCGAACGTACTGCTTTCATCGGCCGCGTACGTGCATTGGCTCGTATTTGTGCACAACAATACCTTGCTAAACGCGAAGAATTAGGTTTCCCACTTTTGAAAGGAGATAAATAAGATGGCAAAGGATTTATTATTTGAAATCGGTGCAGAAGAAATTCCTGCCGGCTTTATGCCAAATATCTTAGGTCAATTGAAACAATTGGCTGAAACAAAATTAAATGATGCCCATCTTCCTTTTGAAAGCATCGCAACATACGGCACACCACGTCGTTTGGCTCTTATCGTGAAAGGTCTTGCTGACACATCTGCTGAAATCAGTGAACGTCATAAAGGTCCTTCTGCGTCTATCGCATATGATGCTGACGGTAATGCCACAAAAGCAGCTATCGGCTTTGCTCGTGGTAAAGGTCTTGATGTAGCTGATCTCGTTGTAGAAGACGGCTATATTTACGCTGAAACCAAAACTGCAGGGGTTCCTGCAAAAGATATCGTCACAGATATGTTACCTCAATTGATTACAGGTCTTAACTTCCCTAAATCCATGCATTGGGGTAATTTAGATGCTAAGTTCGTACGTCCTGTACGTTGGCTTGTAGCATTACTTGATGAAGAAGTAATTCCTGTAGAATTTGCTACTGTAAAATCTGGTAATGTAACACGTGGTCATCGTTTCTTAGGGGCTGATGAAATCACTATTAAGAATGCAGCATCCTATGTAGACACATTAAAAGAAAACTTTGTTATGGTTGATCAAGACGCACGTCGTGAATTGATCTCCAAACAATTACATGATATGGCAGCTTCTAAAAATGCATCCATCGTTTGGGATGATGATTTGTTAGAAGAAATCAACTATCTTGTTGAATGGCCTACAGCATTGTGTGGTGGCTTTGAAGAGTCCTACTTGGCACTTCCAGATGCAGCCATCATTACACCAATGAAAGACCATCAACGTTATTTCCCATTGGTTGACCAAGAGGGCAAATTGTTGCCAATGTTCTTAACAGTTCGTAACGGCTCCGATCATTCCATCGAAGTAGTTCAAGCTGGTAATGAACGCGTATTGCGCGCTCGTCTAGATGATGCTAAATTCTTCTTCAACGAAGACCGCAAGAAACCTCTTATCGACCGTCAAGATGGTTTGACTAAAATCGTATTCCAAGAAGGTCTTGGTAACTTAGCAGATAAAACTGAACGTTTACTTAAATTGGGCCGTGTATTTGGTGAAGAATGTGGCTTGCACGAAGATACAGCTGTTGTGTTAGAACGCGCTACAGAGCTTGCTAAAACTGACCTTACTACAGGTATGGTTACAGAGTTCACTGAATTACAAGGTGTAATGGGTAAAGAGTACGCTTTACTTGATGGTGAATCCTC
Organism: uncultured Veillonella sp.; assembly: GCA_902466275.1. GTDB lineage: Bacteria > Bacillota > Negativicutes > Veillonellales > Veillonellaceae > Veillonella. The sequence continues at coordinate 2,981 of CABQQJ010000055.1, forward strand.
TGAGGTAGCAGAAGCTATTTTCGAACAATATTTACCACGTTTTGCAGGCGATGTATTGCCTCAAACTGAAGCAGGTAAAGTATTGTCCATCATCGATAAAGTAGATAACATCGTCGCTACTTTCAGCCGTGGTTTAATCCCTACAGGCTCTCAAGATCCATATGCATTGCGTCGTCAAACAATTGGTATCTTGAACATCTTGCTTGGTAGCGAATGGAATATCAGCTTGCGTCCAATCTTCAAAGCATCTATGGAGTTATTGAATGTAGCTGCTGATAAACAAGAGGAATTGCTTAACCAAGTTGAAGAGTTCTTCACACTTCGTTTGAAAAATATCTTCCTTGATCGCGAAGTGCCTCATCATGTGATCGACTTGTTGTTGTCTAACAATGAATTGTCCGTTGCTGATGCTGAAGGTCTTGTAAATGCATTGTTAGCTAACCGCATCGATGAAAACGTTGAACTTGTTCAAGCTTATACTCGTATGTACAATCTTGTAAAAGATGTAGAATATACAGGCGTTAATAGCGACTTGTTGAAAGAAGATGCTGAAAAAGAATTGTTCGAAGCTGCTTCTAAAGCATCTGAAGCAAGTAGTGCTGCTTGGGAAGCTGGCGATTATGATGCAGTCGTGGCAGTTCCAGCTACTTTAGTTCCAGCCATCAACAAATTCTTTGAAGATGTAATGGTTATGGATAAAGATGAAGCTATTAAAGCTAACCGTTTACAACTCGTTCGTTTAGCATACAGTGTAATGGCTATTATTGGCGATATTAGCGCATTAAAATAACATATTCTAGTAAAAGTTAAAATTTTTATAATGATATACAGGAGAAGAGGTACCGTGCGTACCTCTTTTTTGCTTTTACGAAGAATATGCAAATTTTATGCAGGATTTTTAGAGACTATGACGAATACTTTATAATATACAAAGTTGTATGAGGAGATAGATGATTATGAATCATGATGAATTATATAAAGCCTTGTGTAAGGTGCCAAGCGGCAAAGAAAAGTCTCGTGATAGAATTATTATTGAATTATATATGCGTTCTCAAGGAGCATCACAGAAACAGCTAGTAGATGCTCTTAATATGCGTCCTGCTACAGTATCAGAGCAGACGGATATACTCATTGAATTAGGGTATGTCACAAAGCATATTGATTTCATGGATAAACGAATTTCTGTAGTAGGCCTCACGGAAGAGGGGAAACGACTAGGTAAATCATTATTACATTCGTATGACCAATTTTTGAATGTCTTGTTCTCCGACTTATCTGAAGAGGAACAAGAGGAGTTATATCGTTTATTAGGCAAGCTAAAACGGCCTATTTTACGAAAATAATTTTATTCTCAAAATTATATAGAAAATACTTGCGAACAGTACGTGATTTATGATACTATATTGCTGTTAATTTGAGACAGTCCGCTGCCTATAAGGTGTAGGTATTGAATGTCTGCAAACAGGAGGAAACAATGAACATTATTAACGTACTTGAACAAGAACAACTTCGTACAGACATCCCTACTTTCCGCGCTGGTGACACAGTTCGCGTACACGTAAAAGTAGTGGAAGGTACTCGTGAACGTATCCAAGTGTTCGAAGGTTTGGTAATTAAACGTCAAAACGGTGGCGTACGTGAAACTTTCACAGTTCGTCGTATTGCATCCGGTGTAGGTGTAGAACGTACATTCCCACTTCACAGCCCACGTTTAGCTAAAATCGAAGTTATGCGCCGTGGTGTTGTTCGTCGTGCTAAATTGTACTACTTACGTAACCTTACTGGTAAAGCTGCTCGTATTCGCGAAAAACGCTAATGTTCATAAAAGGCTGCCGTTGGCAGCCTTTTATTTTTGCTAAAATTAGATGTAGAAAGGAAATACTATGGCAGATTCACCTATCGTACATTGGTTCCCTGGGCATATGGCGAAAGCTACTCGTATGATTACAGAGTACATCAAGAAGGTAGATGTTGTTATCGAGTTATTAGATGCGCGTATTCCTCGCTCTAGTGCGAATCCTGTAATCCTTGAACTCGTTGGTCAAAAACCACATATTGTACTGTTAAATAAAGTTGACTTAGCTGATCCTAAAGCCACAAAGGAATGGACTGAATTTTTTACTAAACAAGGCATTACAGTATTGGCTATCGATTCTAAATCTGGCAAAGGCAATAAAAAATTACTATCTACCGTAGAACGTCTAAGTAAACCTATCATTGATCGTTGGGTAGCGAAAGGTATTCGCAGTCGTTCTGTTAGGACTATCATCTTAGGCATTCCTAATGTTGGTAAATCTACATTGATTAACTCTTTGGCTGGTTCTGCTGCAACGCGTACAGCTAATAAGGCAGGTCATACACGTGGTCAACAGTGGGTTAAAATCGGTAAAAATCTTGAATTGCTTGATACACCAGGTGTATTATGGCCAAAATTAGAGGACCAACGTGCAGCGGCTCGCCTCGCTATGACAGGTGCCATTTCCGATGATGTTTATGATTTAGAGCATGTTATAAAACAACTATTAAATTACTTATTGACGAACACGCCAAATATTTTGGTAGAGCGTTATAAATTAAAAGAAGAAGAGATGACTGATGTAGATACGATTCTTGAAAGCATCGGTCGTCGTCGCGGTTGTCTCGTTAGTGGTGGCGTAGTAGACTTTGATAAAGCACGCCGCATTATCTTGCAAGACTACCGCAATACTAAATTAGGTACAATTACTCTCGATAAAGTTGATGAAGAACCATACTATCCTGAAAACGGTGAGGACACACAAAATGGATAAGGATACATTTAGTAAATTAAAAGTGGCAGATATAAAAGCTCTTTTTGAAACTGAACAAGCCTTAGCGATTTTGCCTTTTGCTCAAGAGGACGATCGTAGTTCTGTACAAAAATTGGCCGTTTCTTACATTAAGCGCCAAGAAAAAGAGCTAAAAGAACAGCAACGCCTCATGAGCATGTATGACTATGAAGGCATGTTCTACGATCAAGGTATGTATCACGTAGCTGGTGTCGATGAGGTAGGTCGTGGTCCTATTGCAGGACCTGTAACGGTAGCTGCC
>CABQQJ010000056.1 GCA_902466275.1 uncultured Veillonella sp.
GCGTAACTATACTTATGAAGAGGCGTACGTGCCTATGCGAGAAATGGTGGAGTCCTTGGTACTAGAGCTTTTACAAATCAAAGGGGTTACGAATCATATTCATGTTCATATTGGCTATGCAGATGATATGGTGCGCTCTACTGGAGGTTCTAAAAAGCTTAAACAGTACACTGATTCATTGCAAGCATTAACGACGGCAGTAATTAAATTATATGAACAACATTGCCATAAAAATGAACTTATACGGCGTATAGGCGTAAGCTTTGAGGATCTAGTCAATCGCTCTGCTATACCTCAGGAGGTAGATTTATTCAGCTCTCTTGCGACGGAGGAAGAGGAAAAGGAGCGGCAAGTACATGAGGCGATGTTATCTATCAAGGAGCAGTTCGGTAAAAATGCTATTTTACGTGCCTCTAGCTTGCAAGATGAAGGGACAATGCGCTTTAGAAATACCTTGGTAGGTGGCCATAATGGGGAATAAATAGTGTAATGGATATAATGGCAATTGAACGAAGGACAACAATTGAAAATAGATTAGTCGCATAAGGGGAGGTATACATTAATGAAACATCGTATGTCTCGTTTACAACGGGCGAAACAATTTATGCCCTTTGCGGCATTGAAGGGCTTTGAGACTTTATTGTCAGCTGTTGCACGGTCTAAGGAGGCACGAGTGGAGCTGTCAGAGGATCAAATAGATGAGTTAAATAAGGTTTTACAGACTATACATTGTGGAGAATGGGTGCGAATTGTTTACTACAATAAACAAAGATATACAGAGCTTATAGGGGCTGTTGATATGATTAGTGCGCAAATGCAAATTATATCTGTCCAAGGCATAGATATTCCCTTTAGATATATCAAGGAATTGAATCTGTATGATATGACAATATAAAGAGTTGTCTTTATATATGGTTTAAGGGCTAGAGTTAAGGTGTGATTCGGTATACAATGATGAAAAGGGTTGTAATTTAATTATATTCTCGTATAAAAATACCCTATATGATTAGCTGTTATATGACTATATATACTCTTTGTATTGTTTTATGAGAAAGGCGGTGTATGTAATGCATGATGTCATATCATTACTTATCAATCGCTATGATTTTTTTCTCCAGTTATTATGGGAGCATATAGAAATTTCAGTATTAGCTTCTGTTATTGCTACCATCATCGGTGGATTATTGGGTGTGTTTATATACGAATATAAACGGCTAGCTGCGCCCATTATGGTAGTGGTTAATTTCCTATATACGATTCCATCTATATCGATGTTAGGCCTTTTGTTGTATGTATCGGGTGTTGGTAATACGACCGCTATCATTGCATTGGTTATCTATGCCTTATTACCGATGGTACGAAATACATTTACTGGTCTTAACCAGATTGATCAAGCCATGTGTGAAGCGGGAATTGCGTTAGGGCTTACGCGGATTCAACGCTTGTGGAATATAGAGATTCCCTTGGCTATGCCGACGATTATGGCTGGTATACGGACTATGCTCGTTATGACCATTGCCTTGACAGGTATTGCATCCTTTATTGGTGCTGGTGGTTTAGGTGTGGCGATTTATAGGGGCATTACAACGAATCAAAGTGCTTTGACGATTGCCGGTAGTCTACTGATTGCACTATTAGCCATTACTGTTGATGCGCTCTTTTCTTTAGGTGAAAGAGTAACGCGTATTAGCCCTCATATGAAGCGCTATACGATTATATTTGTTTCAATTATGACGATAATTGCAATGGGTATAGGTGGCTGGGCTATGTATTGCCGTCATGTGAAGACCGATGTTATTCATATTGCAACGAAACCTATGACGGAACAGCTTATTTTGGGGAATGTTTTAAAAGAATTAATCGAGAAGAAGACTGATTTAACCGTAGAGGTTACAGAAGGTGTAGGTGGTGGTACATCAAATATTCAACCAGCTATGCTTTCCGGTCAATTTGATATATATCCTGAATATACTGGTACGGCTTGGTCTGCTGTGCTGAAACGTACAGATGCGTATGATGAAAGCCTATTTAATGAGCTTTCACAGGCCTACAAAGAGAAATATAATTTTGAGTGGGTCGGCATGTACGGCTTTAATAATACCTATGGCATAGGGGTGCGTAATGAAATCGCTCAGAGTTATGGCGTAAAAACATATTCCGATCTTGCTCGTATAGCACCATCCCTAACATTAGGAGGGGAATATGATTTCTTTGGCCGTGAGGATGGCTATGCTGGATTACAACGCGTGTATGGCATGAGGTTTAAATCTACTAAAGATATGGATATAGGTCTAAAATATACGGCTATTAGTCGTGGTGAGGTGGATGCAATGCCAATATTCACGACTGATGGTCAATTAAGTATTGCACCGATTACGGTGTTACAAGATGATAAACATTTATATCCATCCTATATGGCTGGTAATGTCGTACGTAGCGAAGTGTTGATTGCTCATCCTGAACTGCGGCCTGTATTAGAAAGTTTGAATCATACGATTACAGATCAAGAGATGGCGAAGATGAATTACGCCGTTGAAACGGAACATCAATTGCCAGCTGATGTAGCACATAAATTCCTGGTAGAACGAAATTTGATATAAGTTGAATATAGTTAGAACTAAAGTAAATAAAATTTGATATATAGTGAATATAATTTTGTATTGACATTTAATCTCCTTTAATGTAATATAAACATATGAACAGATATTCATATAAATAAAAATATCTGATGAATAATGTTTAGGAACATATATAACAAGATATGAAACAAGATATGTCTAATAAGTATTAGAAATAGACAATAAATTAACTTATAATACAGGATAGAAACTTTCACTATTATCAAAGGAGATATCATGGAAGAAACATTGTTGTTGAAGGATTTGAACTGTGCGAACTGCGCAGCAAAAATTGAAGATCGTATCCGTAAAATGGATGTTGTAGAGACTGCCAATTTTACACTTGCTACACATCAATTAAAATTAACCGGCTCTTGGGAAGACCGCGAAGCTCTTAAACGTGACATTCAAGACATTTGTGATGCCATTGAAGAGGGTGTAACAGTAGCCGATTACGAGCGTAAATCTAAAGCGGCTATGGATGACCATGGTCATGATCACGACCATGGCAGTGAGGCGATGACAATTGCAGTTATCGTAGCAGGCTTGTTATTTATGGCCTACGAAGGGTTGACTACAGTTGTGCCGTCCATCGGCTTGCCAGAGTCTATCGAAACTCCAATTTACTATATTGCCTATATTCTTCTTGCGTTCCCTGTATTGCGTATCGCAGGTCGAAATATCTTAAAAGGCCAAGTGTTCGATGAGAACTTCTTGATGTCTATCGCTACATTGGGCGCTATTGCTATCGATGCATTGCCTGAAGCCGTAGGCGTTATCTTGTTCTACCGTATCGGTGAGTTCTTCGAAGAAAAAGCAACTGATCGTAGTCGTACAGAAATCATGAACGCTGTCGATATGCGTCCTCAAGAGGTGCGGGTTGTAGATACAGACTGCGGTGGTGAAATCGTAGTTATGGCTCCTGAAAAGGTTGAAGTAGGCTGGACTATCGAAGTTCGTCCTGGCGATTTAATTCCTCTAGACGGCACAGTGCTTGAAGGTGAAACACGCGTTAATACAGCGCCTGTAACAGGTGAACCTGTACCTGTTCGCGCCGTACCTGGCACTCAACTTATGTCTGGTTGTATCAACGAATCTGGTCGCATTACGATGCGCGTTGATAAGGTTCTTGAAGAATCTATGGTTACAAAAATCCTTGATGCCGTTGAAAATGCAGCATCTTCTAAACCTAAAATCGACCGTTTCATTACGCGTTTTGCTCGCGTATACACACCAATCGTTGTAGCTCTTGCATTGGCTGTAGCTATCATCCCATCCCTTATTACTGGTGAATGGCATAAATGGATCTACACAGCCTTAACATTCCTCGTTATTTCTTGCCCATGTGCATTGGTGCTTAGCGTGCCACTTGCATTCTTCTCCGGTATCGGCAATGCGTCTAAACACGGTATCTTATTAAAAGGTGGTCGAGTTATCGAGGCGTTGGCTAATGTGAAAGCAGTAGCTCTTGATAAAACTGGTACTATCACATCTGGTGAATTTAAAGTACAAAACGTAGAAACTGTAGGCTCTCATGTGAGCAATGTTCAATTATTGTCCATGGCGGCAGCTATCGAAGCTGTATCTACACATCCAATAGCAACAAGCATTGTTTCTGAAGCAAAAGATCAAGGCCTTACAGTGGAACCTTCTGATTTCGTTCAAGAGTTAGCTGGTGAAGGTATGGTGGGTATGACTGATGGTCAACAAGTACTTATTGGTAACCGTCGTCTTATGGAACGCTATGCGGTTCAAGGCTATCCAACAGAACCTGCTGAATACGGTACTGAAGTTCTTGTGGCAGAAGGTAATACATACTTAGGTCGCATCATCATCGCCGATGAAGCTCGCCCAGACTCTGCTGAAGCGATTGCTAATCTTAATGGTCAAGATATTAAAACTGTTATGCTTACAGGTGATGCTGAAGCAAGTGCAAATTACATCGCTAAAGAAACTGGCGTAAGTGCTGTTCGCGCTCAATTGTTGCCACAAGATAAATTGTCCGTTGTACAAGATATTCGCTCTGAATATGGTCCAACTATGTTCGTAGGGGACGGTATCAACGATGCTCCGGTACTTGCTGGTGCTGATGTTGGTGGTGCGATGGGTAGCGGTGCTGATGCGGCTATCGAAGCGGCAGACGTTGTATTCATGCGTCCGTCCTTGACTGCTATTGCACATATCCTCGACTTGTCCAAAGCGACATTGCGCGTAGCATGGCAAAACGTAGTATTCGCTATTGCTGTTAAAATTCTTATCATGGCACTAGGTCTTATGGGCTATGCATCCATGTGGTGGGCGGTATTCGGTGATACTGGCGTATCCATCCTTTGTATCTTGAACTCTATTCGTATCTTGCGCCGTTAATTTGGCGACAGTAATCGTATAGATTTATATAGGAATATATAAGCTATAGGATACAAAGCATATAAAGCATATAATATAAGATATCTGATCTAAAAGGTTAGAGTCAAAATAAATAACCTCTATATTAGCGACAAGCCAGTATAGAGGTTATTTTTATAAGCTTTAACCTAATGATATATTGCTGATTATTTGTTTGCATACTTACTCACTGTAAGTTTTAGTGGTTTAATCTTTTGGTGAATTTTTAGTTTAGCAGCCTTATTAATCTATCTGTTCGCTAGATTTGATATAAGAATAGTTTTGAGATGCTTTTAACATATACAATTGTGCATTGTTAATAGACATAAAGTGATTTATGTATATACTACATAAACAAAACTTTCACAATTGAATTGAATAATAGCTATAAAATAGTATATAATTTATTAGATGATTACTATATGTTCGTTGGAAGGAGGGATAGCATGATCACGGTGTACAAACACATAGAAGAAGAGTTAGTTTCAGACTGCACTGTATCAGATGCCACAAAAGGTTCTTGGGTAAATTTGGTGAACCCAGACCCCGATGAGTTGTCCCTCATCAATATTTTGACGGAAATTCCAACGGACGTTTTAAAGACCGCTCTCGATATGGAAGAACGTTCTCACGTGGAGTTAGAGGACAATTATATTTTCGTGGTTATCAACATTCCTGCGATTCGTGGTAATGATATGTACGATACGGTGCCACTTGGTATCTTTTTGACGCCTGACTTCTTCATTACCGTATGTCTTGAAGAGTCTGAGGTGTTGTATCCGTTCATTTCAAATCAACTGTCTACATTCTATACATATAAAAAGACGCGGTTCTTGTTCCAGATCTTGTACCGTACAGCTACATTGTTCTTACGTTACTTGCAACAAATTAACCGCCGTACCGACGATATTGAAGTTCAGTTGCGTCATACGACGAAGAACAAAGACTTCTTCCAATTGTTGGAATTACAGAAATCCATGACA
>CABQQJ010000057.1 GCA_902466275.1 uncultured Veillonella sp.
AAATATCATTCATAGGCGCCTCAATCTTCTAAATGCAGTTCATTACGCACGATTTTACCAGTGCCATTACGAGGCAATGCATGTAAAATTTTTACATGTTTAGGGATTTTATACTTTGCCAAGGACTGAGTCATAAAGGATAGAATTGCATCTGCAGTCATACTTTCACCATCATGAAAGGCTACAAATAGCGCAGGTACTTGCCCCCATTTAGGATCAGATACAGGTACAACGGCACATTCCTTCACCGCTGGCAATGTATAGACTAGGTCCTCTAATTCCTTAGGATAAATATTTTCACCACCAGAGATAATAAGGTCTTTGCGGCGATTCAGAATATATACAAAGCCATCTTCATCGACATAGCCAATATCATCTGTATTAAGATCACCGTTAATAGGTTCCTTGTCGATATACCCAGTCATAACCATAGGGCCGGTCAAATGGATTTCCCCCACTCCATCCGCATCAGGGTTATCGATGCGAATCTGCATACCAGGTAATGGTTTACCTACAGAATCTCGTTTATGAGGATAATCCAATACAGAGAAGGTCACGCTTTGACTAAAGGTTTCCGTCATACCGTAAGTCTTATAGATAGGCAGAGATTTCTTTTCACAAGCATCGATGAGAGCCATCGGAATGAATTCTCCACCGAGCAAGATAACGCGTAACGTATGATGTGTAATATGTGGCTCTAATTGAGTCAAAATAGTAGGCACAAGAGACATCATATTAATGCTCTCAGACTCTATGAGCTTGAGAACTTGAGCTTCATCATATTTAGGCAAAATAGTGACAGCCGTCCCGTTGAAAAGAGACCTCATCAAAATAGATAAACCACTCACATGGAATAAAGGCAGTACCATAAGCCAATTATCCTGCTCTGTTTTCCCTAGTACCTCTTGGGATGCTTGTACATGAGATTTAATTTGCCCCCATCGAAGCGGTACAGACTTAAATTGCCCCGTAGTAGCGCTCGTATTCATGATAGCAGCAATGTCTGCATCCGTAAATATCCAATCAAAGAAGTCCTCGACCGATAAATCTGATAGAATACTTTCTAGAGTTTCAAACTCAATTGCAACAACTGAATTAGAGGCCTTCGAATCAACGAAATGAGATAATTGATTACGTCGTTCTTTACTATGTAATACGGTAGTAATCCCTAATTGTTTCAATTGGTTTTCTATCTCATTGGGCTTAAGATGTACATTCAGCAGCAATACCTCTTTATGAGCTAGCATAGCTGCCAGTACATAAATTGCCATAGTAACAGAGTTGTCCGATAAAATAGCTACACGGGAGCTTTCAAGATGTATCAATTCACTAGCCACATGAAGCACACCGCCATATATATCGTTATAGGTATATTCGTTTATACATTTGCGATTAGGATAGTGCTCAGCGCCATAACGCAACCAGTCCATCGTCTCACCTCGTATCTAAGCCTGATTTCTAATTACCAGTAAATAACAATCGAAATATCAATACCAAAGAGATATTACAAGAAAGGCGCCTCCTATAGAGGCGCACTTGTCGTTTTAACAGTTAATATAGTCCGTCATATAGGACTGTATCGACTCCCGATTAAGGGAATTTAGGGAATTGTTTGAAGTTAGGTTTCCGTTTTTCTTTGAACGCGTCACGACCTTCTTTCGCTTCATCAATTGTATAGTACATCAATGTAGCGTCCCCTGCGAATTGTTGTAAACCTGCAAGGCCATCTGTGTCGGCATTGAAGGAACCTTTCAACATGCGCAATGCCATTGGAGATAATTCAAGGATTTCGCTACACCATTGAACTGTTTCTTCTTCCAATTTGTCAAATGGTACCACAGTATTAACCATGCCCATTTCATACGCTTGAGCTGCTGTGTATTGACGGCACAAGAACCATACTTCGCGAGCGCGTTTATGACCGATCATGCGAGCCAAGTAACCTGCACCGTAACCAGCATCGAAGGAACCTACACGAGGACCAGTTTGACCGAATTTAGCATTTTCAGAAGCGATGGTAAGGTCACATACGATGTGCAACACATGACCGCCACCGATAGCATAACCGTTAACCATAGCGATAACAGGTTTAGGAATAACGCGAATCAAACGTTGTAAATCAAGAACGTTCAAACGAGGTACATTATCTTCGCCTACATAACCACCATGACCGCGTACGCTTTGGTCACCACCGGAGCAGAATGCTTCTTTGTCTTCACCTTGACCGTGGTTTGCACCAGTCAATACGATTACGCCTACTTCGTTATCTTCACGAGCTACTGTGAAAGCATCAATTAACTCCATTACCGTTTTAGGCCGGAATGCGTTGCGCACTTCTGGACGGTTAATAGTAATCTTTGCAATGCCATTATATGTTTCGTAAATTACATCTTCATAATTACGATCCAATACTTTCCAATCAAATTTGCTCATGGACTTAACCTTTCTTGTGTAAAAAATCTAATACCGCTTGTTCAAACATTTGCGGTTTTTCTATATGTACATTATGCCCCGCCCCTTCGACGATGACATGTTTAAAGTTTGGCAACTTGCCAAATACATCTCTTCCTATTGTAGTATATTTTGTATCTAATGCGCCACTCACATATAAACCTTCAACAGAGAATTTTTCTAATTTATCTCCTACATAAGGCATTACACCCTGCCCCGAGCCACGTAATGTACTGGCTAATGCATATGGGCTATTATTGGAACGACGTAGATAGATTAATTCTTCTACCCCCTCTGAAAGCTGTTTTTGACTCTCAAAAATAGGTACTTCCGCCCATCGTGCAGCAAACCAAGCACCATCATGCTCTTCGATATGAGCTGCTAAGTCTTCATCCGCCTTGCAGCGTGCTGCTCGCTCAGCGTCAGAAGCGATGCCTACCGAGCCACTTTCAAGAATAAGACCTTTGATTTCACGTTCATACTCCAACGCATAGGAAAGTGCAATACGAGCCCCCATAGAATAGCCCATGAGGTAATAGCTTTCACCAACCATGTAATAGATAACTGTGTGTAAGTCCTTTATCATTTGAGGAATGGTGTAAGCCTGATTCTCATCAGGAATATCTGAATCGCCATGTCCGATTAAATCAATACGAACCACTCGATACCCCGGCAGATTAATAGCATCCCAAGTATAGCTTGATTCAGAGAAGCCGTGGAAACATACAATAGGTTCCCCTTCACCTACCACAGTCAAACCGTAGCGGTACTCGCCCAAGTCAAAATACATACGCTGAGCTGGATTACACAAAGCATTATCTACAATACTGCAAAAATACTGACTCATAGTAATGCCTCCATATCAACTGAAACTTTTGTATATTTCTTATGTAACTGTCGACTATATTCCCGATTTGTAGGAATTTCAATGATATGAACGCCTGTTTCTGAGCTAACATTAGCTAGCACAGCACTCAATTCATCAGGGCTCGTGATTTTAGTATACCCACAGCCATAAAGTTTGGCCGCCCCACTATAATCTAAGCCTTGCGATGTAGAGAACAAGTAATCAAAATACTTCGTTCCCTTTTGCGGTAAGTATTCAAAAATGCCGCCTCCATCGTTATTATGCAAAATAATCGTCAAATTTAGATTGTGCGTTTTAGCGACCGCTAAACCGTTTAGATCATGGAATAAAGACAAATCACCCGTTACGAGATATGTAGGCTGACCATTTGTGGCAAGACCTAGTGCAGTTGAAACGGTACCATCAATACCATTAACACCACGATTTCCGTAAAGAACGGCATCGGACTCACCAGAGAACCAGAAGTAATCAAAGTCGCGAATGGTCATACTATTCGCCACTAGCACTTGGCTATTGTCAGGGATATGTTGTTGTAACTCGCGTATCGTGCGACCTTCAAAACAACTTGGTTCTTCTATGGCTGTACTTAGTTGAGCTTTGCCAGCTACTTCTAAACTTTGCCAACTATTAAGATATGCATTAGATTCGTTCTTTACAGCGTACAAATGCGTAAACATGTCGATGCTTGCTTGCATGTGTATGGTGGTTTTCCCCGTTGGATTCATAGAGTCCATGGTAGGATTAATCTCAATGTATTCTACATTATCCCAACTCGCCACCATCTGTTGCACTCGTTTAGACACAACGATTTGGCCAAACTGAATCACACAATCCGGCTTTAGTACAGGCCATAATTCTTTATCCGCTAAAAATGCATCATATGTGGAAATCACAACATCAGAGACTTGTTTATCCTGAGTCATATTTGTTTCATTACTACGATTGCTAGCAACTCCATGATTGTCATCAATAGCACCAGCCTTATGCCAGCGTCTTACATTAGACAATGGATCCGCCAAGATAGGAGCTTGTAAGTTCTCCGCAAAGGAGTGAATAGATTCAACTTCGTTTACATCGATTTGTGGACCAGCTAAAATAAGAACTTTCTTATATTGCGCAAGCAATCGATTAGAGTTATTAGTGTTATTATCAGTAGTATTTTTAGTATAGCTTACGTTACTTGCTTTACTTACGTTACTTGGATTACTTGTGTTATTACTTCTATTCTGATAGCTAAATACATCACCGTAATTAGGTTTAAATACTTTGTAAGGGCTACGTCCCGCTTCAAAGTGCTTACGATCTAGTTCAGGCACTAATGGCTCAAAGAGGGGTACATTGATATGAACTGGTCCCTTTTTGATGTCCATAGCTTTCATATACGCCTTGCGAGCTACTTGGCGTGGATATGTGTAGTAATGGTCCTCTTGCGGCACCGCTAATTCTTCGTAATAGTTTACGGCTGTACCAAAAATCTTTTGTTGATCTACTGTTTGTGGAGCCCCTACATGTAACAAGGTATGAGGTCGATCAGCAGACAATACGATAAGAGGTACCCCACTATATTGAGCCTCTAAAATAGCGGGCAAATAATGAGCCACTGCCGAACCAGATGTACAAACTAGTACAGTTGGTTCTTTATGAGCCTTTGCAATGCCAAGCGCCATAAAACTAGCAGAGCGCTCATCTATATTCATATAGGTTTCAAATCCTTCATGCTCCTTGAACAGCATAGCCATCGTCGTAGAACGAGAACCAGGGCTAAACACGGCATGACGGACGCCGAGTTGGTAGAACTCGTCTACCAAGGCAGCAATATATTCGTTCATTATATTCCCTTTCAACAACTTCTAAGAGTTTGGAAATGTATTATAACGCATCCAAAATGGTGCGCATTTTATTATTAGTTTCTGCGTATTCTTCATCCGCATCAGAATCGGCTACGACGCCACATCCTGCATAGGCATAAAGAACATTATCCATAATGAGGGCAGATCGAATAGCAACGATGACAATGCCGTCCCCCATGTCCTTCATAAAGCCAAAAGGTGCTGCATACATGCCGCGCTCATGAGCTTCGTACTTTTGTAGCAATACCAACGCCCTTTCTCGCGGTTCACCGCCGAGAGCTGGTGTAGGATGTAGCAACTTTGCCCATTCCACGAGAGATTTTGTGCTATCCTTTGCAGTAATAATGGTGCGCAAATGATAGAGATGCGCCAGCTCCATGATACCTGTTTCACCTATTATAACCTCCGGAGTAATAGATTTCATAATATCCACAATACGGTCACGGACGATATTATGTTCAAAGAGATTTTTCTTATCTGTTAACAGTTGTTCCTTAGTCCACGCATTTGGTCCATGTTTAGGTGCTGTCCCCGCCAAGGCATAGCTAAGAATTTCACTACCTCGATGGCGAACTAGAATCTCTGGTGATGCGCCCACAAAGGTGCGTCCATCCTTTTCGTAACCAAAGATAAAGCAATTTGGATTATTATCTACTAAATTTGCCAAAATACTTGCTACATTGTATGGTGTTTTACTAGTAAACTGTACCTCTCGAGAAGAAACGACCTTCGTCACTTCACCACTACTAATACCATCAGCGATAGCATTCATCAAAATATCCCAAGCCGCCTTATCA